>NZ_JAHXKI010000004.1 GCF_019392195.1 Marinobacter sp. F4206 | reverse complement strand
GCCTTGGCTACCGGAGTCCGCTGGAGTTCGAGGGCGCTAACTGATGGAAGCGTGTCCATTTATTTGGGGGAATACCAGGCGGCGACACTCGATTCTGAGTGTCCCCACTGACTTTTAGCCGGTTCAAATCGAAGTCTACAAGATTCGGCGAGATTTTGGTTTTCCCTGCTACACTTAAATCGATATCGAAAGGATTCAAAATTCCAAAGGACGGATTATGTCGGAGAAGCCATCCTCATCGGAGATGCATCTGGGTCCGGGATTTCGCATTCGTGAGTACCCATCTCGACCTCACAAATACCTCAGTCAGAAGCTAGGTGAGTTTGAGACTGCAGATATTTCAGATCAGCTCAACCGCTTATATACCTTGTCCCATGACATCCACAATCTTGTTAACGATCTTGGCTTTGCCGGGCCAGCCATAACCATCAAGGTTTTCCCGGGTGATAACTTGATGTTGCACAAAGCACTGGATCTCATTCAGCCGGGCGACGTTCTGGTGATAGACGCCGGCGGCTGTGACAGCAATGCTGTGATCGGAGATTTAATTGCTTCCAAGGCAAAACATAGAGGGGTGGTAGGAGTCGTTGTCGACGGACTGGTTCGGGATATAAAAGGCTTGAAAGAAGTGGGGTTGCCGGTTTTTGGAAAAGGCATATCGCCCATTGGCCCACTGCATCGAGGCCCCGGTGAAGTTAACTATGCGGTGAGTTGTGGCGGTATTGTCGTCAATCCGGGGGATATTGTTGTTGCTGACATGGCGGGTGTGGTTATCGTTCGGCAGGAGTTCGCAGGCGATTTGATCGCTCATCTGGAGCATTCCAGGCAACAGCGTGCTGATTACGAGGCCAGTGTTAAGCGCGGTGATTTCAATAACGAATGGGTTGATCTTGTTCTGGATAGCAGCAACTGCTTAAGGGAATAACCGTCGTGAACAATCGATCGACTTTACCCGATTTGTGCACCGATAAGCCGCTATTGTTACTGGGTGGCCGGGAAAACACCCTGTCAGTGACAAGAAGCCTGGGAAAAAAAGGGGTTTCTGTCTATGTTATGGCACCAAGGAGCTGCGCTGCCCATTATTCTCGTTACTGCAAAGGAAGCTGGATCGTACCTGAAGGCACAATTGAAGAGGATTTCTATCAACAGCAATTGATTGCGAACGACATCCCTCCTTGCCTTGAGAATGCCGTTCTTTTCACCTGTAGTGACCGGGCCATCACGTTTGTTGCGCATTTTCATAACGCCTTAAACAAGCATTTCGATTTGGGAATTACACCACCTGATTTGCACAGTTCGCTGCTGGACAAACAGGAAACGCTGTCCATGGCGAAGGAAGCCGGTTGCGATATTCCTGCCTATTGGCATATTGAAACGTTATCAGACATTGATGAGCATCTTGAATCGATCACATTCCCGGTCTTAATCAAGCCGATACACTCCCATAAGTTTGAGCATGAATTTGGCGTTAAGCTGCTCCTTGTCGAAAACAAAGGCGACTTGATCAGCCAAGCCAAGCGCGTTTTATCGGCTGATATCTCATTCATGTTATGCGAACACATCCCGGGCCCGGATAGTCTGCTCAGTAGTTATTACACCTACATGGATGACAACGCTAAAGAGTATTTCTCTTTTACCAAGCGGATAATCAGACGCTCACCAAAAAACTTCGGACGAGGTTCCCTGCATGCAACTGAGTGGTTACCTGAAACCGCTGAAGCCGGACGGCGGTTCTTTCGGGGTATAAATTTCAGGGGGTTGGGTAACGTCGAATTCAAGCGGGACCTTCGTGACGGGAAACTAAAAATCATCGAATGTAATGCCCGTTTCACAGCCGCACAAGAGCAGGTTTTTCAAAGTGGAGTGGATATTGCCGGTTTAATCTACCGCCATCTGACGGGGCAGCAATGCCCAGAATTTGAAGGTTACCGAGAGCACTTATATTACTGGTACTGGGATGATGATTTCGACGCCTACAGGGATTTGCGGAAATTAGGTGAGCTTAGCTTTCTTGAATGGTTTCGTAGTTTGCAACATCCCAAGGTATTCCCTTATTGGTCATTCGCGGATATCCGGCCTTTCTTATTCATGTTCAGGAAAAACGTGTTGCCTCGGATTGCCCGACTGCTCACCAGCCGACACGCAAATTCATGAATGCATCCACCTCTTCCCTAAGAACCTTTATTGTTGGTGCCTTAGTGGCTGCCGGTGCAGATCTGCAAGAGGCCAAAACACAGGCCAACATCATGATCTGGAGCGACGCCATGGGCCGCGACACGCAAGGTATTTGGCGTTTGCCTATGATGGTAGAGCGACTACAGAATGGCTTGCATACCACCCCTGTGGCGCTGGAGTTTGCTGCAGCTGCGCCAGCTTTGTGTAAGGTCGATGGGCAGGCTGGGCTTGGCTATGTTGTCGCTGAACAGGCCATGGCAAAAGCCATCGAACTGGCAGCCTCTCAGGGCATTGGCTGTGTGGCCGTTGCCAATAGCAGCCATCTAGGTCCCGCAGGTTATTATGTTTTTCAAGCCGCTGAAAAGCAGATGGTCGGCTTATGTTTCAGCAATTCCATTCCAAAGGTGGTTCCACCGGGCGGCACAACCATGGTGTGGGGTACGAACCCGCTGGCTATTGGTTGCCCCCGCCAAAATGGCCAACATGTCGTGATCGATATGGCTACCTCAGCCACCGCAGGCTCAACGATCACCAAGGCAGAACAGGGCGCAGAATACCGGGGCACGGTTACAAACAGCCACGCCCAGGACCACACCGACGGTTTTCCCCGGGGTGGAATAAGTCCGATGGCGGGTGGAAAGGGTTTTGCCCTGGGATTCGCGGTGGAATTATTGAGCGCCTTGATCACTGGCGCCGGGATTACTCATGAATTGCGCTCCATGCACAATGACATGACCGGCCCTGCTGGAAACGGCCATTTAATGATGGCCATCAGTATTGAAAAACTGATGAGCCTCGAAAGCTTTTATACGCGCCTTGAAGGATTGATTGATGAAGTTCATCAGGCGGGGGGTCGTGTTCCGGGTGAGCTTCGATGGCAAACCTATCAGGAAATATCGACGCAGGGTGTCCATTTGGATCCATGGCTTACCGAACAGTTAAAAGCCATCGCCAAACAGAGCGATCTTCCGTTGCCATGGTAGGGTTGACTGAAATCGGATGGGTGACTGCCGAGGATCTTAATCCAATAAAAAACCCCGTCATTTCTGACGGGGTTCTTAATTGGCGGAGAGGGAGGGATTCGAACCCTCGATACGCTATTAACGTATACACACTTTCCAGGCGTGCGCCTTCAGCCACTCGGCCACCTCTCCAATAAACTGTTTCAAATCAGCAATCTTGTCGCTCATTTGAGGGCGCAAACTCTAATGGTTTTTCCGGCGTTTGGCAACTCCCTTTGATCAATTCCTCCAAATTTTTCCAGTGCCGCCAGAATTCGTTTACCCCTTGAGCAGTTTGAGGGCTATCGTTAAAAAAGACCGTTAATGATGTCCGGGTTTACGATCGGAATGAATACGCTGTTGCATTCCCCACGTATGATCATGAGGATACGATGCCTTTCGACGAGGGCCACAGGAGCAACGCCATGCTGATGAAAGCGGATCAATCCACTCTGGTGCTAATCGATCTCCAGGAAAAGCTGATGCCGGCCATCAGTCATGGCCAGGAAGTCGTCGACCGGTGTCATACCCTGGCGATGATAGCTGGACTGTTGGATGTGCCTGTTCTGGCAACTGAGCAATTACCGGATAAACTGGGCCGAAATGTGGAAGCGGTGCGGGAGCTCGCCCAACAGGTCATCAGCAAACACCATTTCGATGCGTGCCCGGATGGGCTGATAGACAACCTGCCCGAAGGTCGACAACAGGTTGTTATCGGAGGCTGTGAAACTCACGTTTGCATGCTGCAGACAGCCCTCAGTCTGCTGGATGCCGGCTTCAAGGTCTGGGTTGTGGCAGATGCGACGGGTTCCCGGAACGAATTTGACCGGGACGTCGCATTGGACCGACTGCTCCAGAGCGGAGCGAGAATCGTCACGGTGGAGATGGCAGCGTTCGAGTGGATGCGTGACAGCAAGCACCCAAGATTTCGCGATATACAAAACCTGATCAAATAGCTCTTAAAGGCGACCCATGCTGAACATGGATTTTTCCCAACGAGTGGTTATCCGTTCCCAAGACGAGGACTGGATTTCAAGCCCTTCCGGTGGTGTCCTCAGAAAGCCCCTGGCCAGAGAGGAGGCAGAGCGGGGTCACGCTACCAGCGTCGTTCGTTATGAGCCGGGCGCCTCATTCAAGAGACACGAGCATCCTCTTGGCGAGGAAATTCTGGTACTCGACGGCGTGTTTTCGGATGAAACCGGCGACTATCCAGCGGGCACTTATCTTCGCAACCCTCCGGGAAGCGGCCACGCGCCCTTCAGCGAAGAGGGATGCACGCTACTGGTGAAGTTGCATCAGTTTGATCCCCGGGATCTCAACACAGTTCGCATAGACACTCGTTCGGCGCCGTGGTTGCCCGGCATCGGCGGCCTGGAAGTCATGCCTCTCCATGAATTCGAGCATGAGCACGTTGCCCTTGTGAAATGGCCGGCTCACGAACGTTTCCAGCCCCACCGGCATTTCGGCGGCGAAGAAATTTTCGTGCTGAGCGGCGAATTCTGTGACGAACACGGGCGGTATCCAGCAGGCACCTGGATACGCAGCCCACATTTGAGCGAACACCACCCGTTTGTTGAGCAGGAAACCATTATCTGGGTTAAAACCGGTCACCTTCCGATCTGATATCACCCGCTATTGGCCGGGCACCGGGCTCTGATCAACCGTGATCAGCTCGTCCAGGTTGAAGCCCTCTTCCCTCGCCCGCTGTCGAAAATCGCGCATCGCGGTATCGGATACCTCGGGCGTCCGGGACAGGAACCAGAGATACTCCCGGTTATAACCGGTGATATAGGCGTACTGATAACCGGATTTATCCAGCTCGAATACCACGTAGGAACTGTAGAACGGCCCGAAGAACGACACCTCCAAGTGTCCGGTCTCTCGGTCATCAGCGAACACAGCCCTGCCATCGGCCACGCTCCACTCCCCCTTTTGGGCGTCGTATCCCCGATTCGTCACCTTGATACTGCCATCGTCCATCAATGTATATTCGGCGGTGACTCTGCTAAGCCCCTCCTCGAACGAGTGATCAAGTCGGGCGATCTCGTACCAGGTGCCCAGATACCGGTCCACGTTTAACCCCGTAACCGGCTGGATACCCTCCGGGACCCCGGTACAGGACGCCAGGAATACAATTCCGGAAACAGCGATCGCTCGTATCATGGCCTGACCTCCCACCCTCTTTTGATAAACCACAGTGTAGCGGGAAAGTACGCTTAGCTCGGAAAAAAAGCGCAAAAAAAGGCCCCGAAGGGCCTAGTCAGATCGTCAGGATAATGCCGTCTGCCGCCAGTCAGTACCGGACAGAACATCGGCGCCGGCGCCTCTGGTGCCAAGCTCGTGGTCCGCCGCAGGAAGCTCAAATACGTGGTAGGCCTCGGGGCCAAAGGGATCCAATGCGGTATCCAGGTACACGTAGTTATCGGGAACCGGTTCCCCCGAGAATGCGACCCGGAATTGCCGTTCAAGAGTACGAGCGCCGATGCTCAGGGGCTGCTCCACCCAAAGATAGACTGATTTATCCGGAACAAGGTACTCACACCGAACAACCCGGGACCCCTCACGTAGCGGCAGCGTGGTCGGCTCTTTACCCGGCTCCAGTCGAAATTTATGGATAGTCTTCATGGCAAGTGCTCCTCTGCAATCGTGCCCAACACGGCTTCATGATGGACAGATTCAGAGCTCGACAAAATAAGCTTTTATAATCCGATTAGCTCGATTATTTGGATGCTTTGTAGATAGGCTGGAAACTTACGTTGCCCTGGCAAATAGCACGCACGCCATCATGCGCCGGGTTTTTTCCACGGGTAATCGCAAACAGCTCATCCTTCACATCCGCAATGGATGCGATCTGCTCAACCTCGTATTGCCGGCAAACCTCTTCGCTGATCGCGGTCGGCGCCGCGAACACGCCCAATCCCTGGCGCCCGAACACCTTGATCAGTGCACTGTCGTCGATTCGAGCCACCAGGTTCATTCGAACCCCCTGGAGCGAAAACCAGTTCATGAGTTTTTCGAAATAGGGAGCATCCGTTGCATTCGCCAGTAATGGCTCACCGTTTAATGAAGCCGGAAAACCCTCCCGCAGTCGCCGCGCCATGGCCGGGGAAGCGAAAAGGCTGATGGTCGAACCCGCCAGCGCGTGCACCGCGAAACCACCCCGCTCATCGAGACTGGGCATTCGATCGATAAGCACGATATCCAGCTCCTTGCGCTTCAGCCGCAACAGTAGATCTTCAGGACCACCGGTCTGGCAGTTCAGCTGAACCGGCCTGCGCAGGACCAACGCCGGTTGCAGCAGGTAATAGGCGATCAGCTTATGAATGGAGGCCGAGACGCCTGCAGAAAGGGTCAGCGGGCGATCAGAAGGTGCCAGGCGAAGGGTTTCGTTGAGCTCCCCGGCAAGCGCAAAAATCTCCTCAGCATAACTCAGAACCGTCCGCCCCAGATCCGTCAGGATCAGTTTGCGCCTTTCCCGCTGAAAAAGAAGGCCTCCGAGGGAAGATTCAAACGTTGCCAATTGCCCACTCAGAGTCTGCGGCGCGAGTTCCAATACCTCACTGGCTCTGGCAATGGAACCCTCCCGGCTGATCATCCAGAAATAATAAAGATGTCTGAGATTGAGTTGGTCCACGGAAGCCACCGTCTCTGTGTTTTCAGGAAGGGCGAGGCACTTTCACTATATCACCGAAGGTCACGTACTCACTGCCACCCAGCCGGCCGATGGGATCGATCGCGGAGCCATCAATCCGAAGGCGATTCTGATCGTCGTAACTAACCGCCTGATCCGCAACGTAGGCGCCCTTCACAAGCCCAAAGACCAGACTCTGTGGTGCCGCGCCAATCTCTTTGATCTCATATAACTCACAGGCCAGGGCGACGTGACAATCTTTCAGGCGCGGCAACCGGGAACCCTCGAATGGAACCAGTTCCAGGCCGAGCCTCGCCAGCTCAGATTCGCCGTGCGGGAGGGTTCGCGACGTTTCCGTCATCGCAGCAGCCAGTTCGCGGTGCGCAATATGGACTACAAAGTCCCCACGCTCCTCAATGTTGACCCGGGTGTCCTTGAACGCATTGTCGGTCGGCTTTCGACCCACTGAGAACATCAACAAGGGCGGGTTGCTGGTTATCGGTGTAAAAAACGAAAACGGCGCCAGGTTGTAGTCACCATCCGGATTCTCGCTCAGAACCCAGGCTACTGGCCTGGGAATGACCGTTTGTGTCAGCGCATGATAGACATCCGCGGGGTTCATTTCGTCAAAGTCGATAAACATCAGTCCCTCCTGAAAGCTTAGTGTGCGGACGAAGGTGATCGGATAAGCCAGGCAGCCATCAGGATTCCGTGAAGTACCAGGAAAGGTACGGCAATGAGGACCAGGCCTCCCCACCCCATCCAGCTCAACACGGCGCCCGCGGAAAGAGCGGCTGTGGCCTGAGAGCCAAAAACCATCATATCGTTGAGACCCTGGATCCGGAACCGTTCCGCATCGTGATAGCCCTCTGGAAGGAGGCAGGTGCCACCAACGAACAGGAAATTCCAGCCCACGCCCAACAGAAGCAACGCGCCGAGATAGTGATGAAAGCTGATTCCGCTGGCAGCAAGAAGGATGCATCCCAGGTAGGCAATCAACCCGGCCGCCATCAGCAGAGGAATACCCACCACCCTTGTCAGCCAGCCGCTGATCAAGGATGGAAGATACATGGCCATGATATGCAACTGGATAACCCGTTTGGCGTCATCCAGGTCGTGGCCGGCCACTTCGGTCATACTTAACGGCGTTGCCGTCATGATGAAACTCATGACCGCATACCCTACCGCGGCGGCACTGATCGCTGCCCATACCAGAGGATTGCGGAGAATTTCCAACAGTGGACGACCGCCCCCGGAATGGGCCTCCCTGACAAGCTCACCCCTCGCCTTGTAACCCAGCCCAAGAATGACGAAGGCGGCGGCCTGAACGAACGCCAGCCCAACCCAGCTGGTCAGGAATGGAAAGGCTTCACGGGAACCGCTACCAATGGCAGCCACCTCCGGCCCAAGCCACGCTGCCACTAACCCACCCAGAAGAACCCGGGCCGCCGCTGAACCCGCCATATTGACAGGGACCGACTCCATGGCGGCAAACCGGTATTGGTGGACGACAGCGAGCCCCGTGCCGCCGACCACCGAGGCTATGCAAAGCAGCATGAAGCTCCCCTGCCAACTGGACAGAGCGCCAAGAACGGCCGCGAGCACACCCATGAAAGCCCCAAGCAGCATTACCCGCTTGCGCCCTGCTCTTTCCATCAGCCAGGTCGCGGGTTTTATCGCCAGGACGGTGCCGACTACGACCAATCCGACCGGAAGAGTCGCGTATTCCGGTGCGGGCGAGAGCAGGCGTCCCTGAATACTGCCGATAAAAACGATAAACGGTGCCGTGCACATGGCGAGCGCCTGCGCCGCAACGAGGACCCATACATTCAGGGGCATAGGCTTATTTTTTCCTGTAGATGATACCGGGGTGGCACTGCACCATTTCATACAGGTGGGGCAAGCCATTTAGCGATTCAGACGCGCCGAGGATCAGATAGCCACCCGGATTCAGGGCCGCGTGCATCCTCGTCAGGATGTCTTTCTTGAGGTCAGCGGAAAAATAGATCAGGACGTTCCGACACATGATGATGTCGAACTTGCCGAGCATGTATCGCTCGAGGAGATTCAACTCCTTGAACTCAACCATACTTTTCAATTGGGGCTTAATCTGCCATCCGCCATTCAAAGACGGCGTAAAAAACTGCCTCTGGCGCTCTGGCGAGAGCCCCCGGCCGATGGCGATCATCTCGTACTCTCCCCGACGCGCAACTTCCAGAACGCTCTTCGAGATGTCGGTTGCCGTGATCTTTACATCACGCAGTTTTCCGGGGCGCAGTCGACGGAATTCCTCCACGATCATCCCCACCGAGTAGGGTTCCTGGCCAGTGGAACAGGCAGCCGACCAGATTCTCAGCGGCTGGGCTGTTTTTCGCTCGGCGAACTCTGGCAGCAGTTTCTCCTGGAGGATACGGAAGGGATGGTTGTCTCTGAACCAGAGCGTTTCGTTGGTCGTCATGGCATCAATGACAACTTCACGGAGATTGGCCCTGCCCGGCCGCTTGAGCCGCTCAAGGAGTTTGCCAAGGGATTCCAGTTCGTTTTCTTCCAGGATTCGACGAAGACGGCTCTTCACGAGGTACTGCTTATTCTCGCCCAGCAAAATACCACAGGCATCCTGCAGGAATGTCTTGAAGGCTTCGTATTCCTGTGGCGTTATATCCGCTTTCATTGGATCTCTGTTCTGAGTGGTTAGGTCCGCAGTGACCTCAGGCCTGATCAATGATCTCCATGACCCGTTCGGCCAACTCATCCGGACTGAACTTTGCCATGAAATCGTCTGCACCGACCTTCTGAACCATCGCCCGGTTAAACACACCGCTCAGCGAGGTATGTAGCATGATGAACAGGTCCCGGAGTGCAGGGTCGTTCTTGCATCGGGATACCAGCGTATACCCGTCCATCTCTGGCATTTCGACATCTGAAATCACCAGTGCCAGATGGTCGCGCGCTTTTGAGCCATCTTCCGTGACCTGTTTCAGATACTCAAGTGCCTGTTTGCCATCGTTCTTGGCCACAACACTCATTCCGATCGCGGTCAGGCATCGCTCGATCTGCCGGCGGGCTACGGCGGAATCATCCACGATAAGTACCGGGAGCAGCCCAGGGGTTCGCTCTGCGCTCTTGCTCAGCAACGCGTCAGTGACATCTTCCCTCAGAGGAGAAACTTCTGCAAGAATCTTCTCTACGTCAATGATTTCAACCAGTTTATCTTCTATTTTGGTGACGGCGGTCAGATAGACATCCTTGCCCGCCCCCTTGGGCGGCGGAAGGATGTCTTCCCAGTTCATGTTCATAATCCGGTCCACGCCGGTTACCAGGAATCCCTGGGTTTTCCGGTTGTACTCGGTAATGATCACAAAGCTTGTCGACAGGCTCTCCTGTGGGATGCCGGGAAGGCCAATGGCCATACTCAGGTCGATTATCGGGATGGTTTCTCCCCGGATATGAGCCACCCCTCGCACAACCGTCCGGCTATTGGGAATGGAGGACAGCTTCGGGCACTGGAGGACCTCTTTCACCTTGAACACGTTGATGCCATAGATTTGCCGACCACGCAGACGAAAAAGCAGCAGCTCTAGACGGTTCTGCCCCACCAGTTGGGTTCGCTGGTTTACACTATCCAATACCCCTGCCATCTTCTTTCTCCCGGCTCACCGGACTACGACCGGCATGCATTTTGCTGTTGTTCTCGTACACAAGGAGACGACAAATTCTTGTCGCAACTTCTGAAACCAGCTTGTTTAACGGCTGCCCACCCCGAACCCTTAGCTATTTTCGGGCAGTTTGGACAGTTATTGACAGCATAGGACAAAGTGACACGTATGCGCATCACCATTTTCGCCCTCCTCCTGCTCCTGGCAGGCATCAGTGAGGCCGGCGCAAAAACAACGGCAGAACAGATCGAGGAGGCCGCTACCCGGTTCCTTGAGCGGTTCACGGCGCAGCAAGCTGATGAAGGCTACGAAGTAAGCTTTGACGCCGGCACTGTTGATAGTCGCCTGTCGCTGGCTAGCTGCGAGGCGCCTCTGGCCGTCGAGTTTACCGGTGATCCCTGGAAGAGCACCCACCCCTCCCTTCAGGTTGCCTGCGAGGGCAGCAGGCCCTGGCGCATGTTTGTCACTGCTTCCGTCTCCATTCATGGCCCGGCATTGACTGCATCCCGTCCCCTGGCAAGGGGGGAACGGGTCACCGCTGATATGGTCACAACACAGTCGGTGGTTGTTAACGCCAGCCGCCGCGGCGTGATGCGCAGCCCCGATGACGTGACCGGCATGGAGGTGCGCCGACCGGTCAATACTGGCTCAGTAATAACGCCCGACCTGCTTGCTGCGCCGGACGCCGTGGAGCGAGGAGACCATGTTATGATTACGGCGAGAAGTGGCGGGTTCTCGGTAACGTCCAGAGGCAAAGCCCTGGCCAATGCATCCGTCGGAGATCAGGTCCTGGTGGAAAACCTGGCCTCTGAACGTACCATCAGGGCCAATGTCGTTGCCCCGGGTCGAGTCGAGATCCCGATGTAAGGTAGTTGAAAGGCAAACCTCTGCCGAGCGGCAATTGTCTGCCGCCGGATTTACGGTAGCCACTGCCCCAAGTGAACAAGAAGTAATGAAATTCTGAAAAATTTCGTTAAAGAACGGTTGGCGACGGCCGTTACATAGATACACACTCGAGTAAGTCATGCCCCGGCGTGACATCACAGGCAAGCAGGTAACGATATGTCAGTTGACTTCAATGGAATTGGCCCAGGCCAGGTCAACACTCAGAGAACCACGGCCGATAAATCCTCCGGTAGCCAGGACACTCAGCCAGCTACCAACGAACAGGCGAAACCCCAGTCTCAGGGAACTCGCGGTGACAACGTCAGCCTCAGTAACCAGGCGAAGAACCTGAAGCAACTGGAACAAAAGCTCGGCGATTACCCCGAGATGGATGATGACCGTATCGCTGAAATCCGTTCAGCCCTGGAGAACGGCACATACAAAATCGATGCAGAGAAACTGGCCCAAAAAATGCTTGAGATGGATGAAAGCATTTTCGGGTGATTAAACCATGGCCGCTATCGATGATCTGAAAAACCTACTCTTGCAGGATATTCAGCAACTGCAGGAACTGGCAGAACTTCTGCAGAAAGAAAAAGCCTGCCTGTCCTCTTCTGACGTACGAGCCCTTCAGGGCCTGACCTCTGACAAGAACCAGCTTCTGGAGGAGGTTCGGGGGCGCGCCCGGCAGAAGATCCATTGCTTGGTGGCAATGGGCTATAAGCCGAATGTTGGCGAACCCTCCCACTTCATACGCAGTGCCGGCCTGACTGAGCTGTATGAACTCTGGAAGCAGGCCGATGCCAGAATGCGCGAGTGTCAGTCCCTTAACCAGCATAACGGTCGGGTAGTAACGCATCTGCAGAAACGACTCTCACGCCTTACCGACATCTTCCGCGGTGCGACAGGCCAGCAGAAGCTTTACGGTCAAAAAGGTGAGCATACGACGGTCTCAAACCGCACCATTCTTGCCAGTGCGTAACACTTGACGCTGTGACTAACGTAAAACGCCCGGATTGCCGGGCGTTTTTTTATCGGGTGTAGATGGTCATCCGCGAATCCGGATCAAAGCGGATGTCATGGATACTCACATTACCCATTGACGGCCCACGACTGCCACTGACCCGGATGTTATCCATCCGTATCTCCTCGATACGCTCCGGGAATGCCAGCGTCAGCGCACCGTCTGCTTGTACCACGTGCCGGGGTTCTCCATCCCGATAGTGCACTCCCGAAATGGTCAACTTCGAATCCAGGAAATTCAGGACGGGTACAAAAATATGGGCGGTCAGCTTCAGCCCTTCCATGGCATCTGCGTGAACGGTGCCGCCACCCTCGGACGAGGAATCGACCATCTTTGAGACCTTTTCGATTCGATCCAGCAATGACGGATCACCCTGCCCAAGGATCTGGGCCAGCTCCGAGTCCGCCATCGGTGTCATGGCACTGCGGTCATATAACTCCCCTACCTCCGCGGAACTCTGTGCCGCGCTGGCGTTGCTACTGGCTGCAAAACTCACCAACGGCTGAAATGGCAGCGTGACTACGGTAACCAGTGCTGCAGCATTTCGGTAGCGCGACTGATGTTTCAGGACCCGGTGCAGTTCCCGTTCGGTAATCCAGCCCGACTGAATGAACACTTCGCCCAGTCGCTGACCGGTTTCCCGCTGTAAACGAAGGCCGTCTTCAAGTTGTTCCTCGGACAGATAACCCCGACTGATCAACAGCCGTCCAAGCCTCGACTTCTCTTCAAATCCCTGACGGATTCTCACTCGTTTCTCCTTTCCCATAGTGAAAACCGTACAACTCGGCCCGGTATGGAATGATGATGTGTCCGGCTCCCACTGAGCGTAGTCCATCCGTTCGAAACGACGCCCGGGCGATCACCGAAAAACCACTGCATTCTGCTAAGATCGTGCACCAGACGCAGCTACCATGAATTATTGCAGGAAACGCCTCTGCAACTAACCAGAAGAGAATCAATCAAATGCCAAATTCCGTAAAACCGTCCCGGACTGTGATCCCTGCCCTGATTCTGTCGTTCATTGCACTGCTACCTCTCCAGACTCACGGTGAAAGCACAGTTGAGGAAACCAGCGAACCGCTGCCAAAAGTAAAGGTTGTGACCAACAAGGGACCGTTCGTTCTGCAGTTACGTCCGGACGTTGCGCCAGAAACGGTCGATAATTTTCTCGATTACGCCCGAAACGGATTCTACGAAAACACGGTTTTTCACCGTGTTATTCCTGGCTTCATGATTCAGGGCGGTGGTTTTACTCAGGAACTGTCCCGCAAATCCACTCGCGATCCCATAGCGAACGAGGCCAGTCCAACCCTCAAAAACCTCCGTGGGACCATTTCAATGGCCCGGACGAGCGCACCTGACAGCGCCACCTCGCAGTTTTTCATCAATCTGGTCGATAATGACTTTCTTAACGCGGGCGTTCGTGGCGCCGGCTATGCGGTATTCGGCAAAGTAACCGAAGGCATGGGTGTCGTGGACGCCATCGGTGGCGTCGACACGGGCTATTCCAAAGGTATGGCGGATGTACCGGCAGACCCCGTGGTGATTGAGAGCGTGTCGGTACTGGAGCAAGCCAGGTAAGGTCATGACTGTAGATCTTCTTCCACCGAGGATTGAATCGGCGGAAATACAGTGGCGGGATGGCGTCCCGGAATCGAGCAGGTTCGGCGATGTCTATTTCAGCCGGGACAACGGGCTGGCCGAAAGCCGCTACGTCTTTCTCGCTCACAACGGGTTGCCCGACCGATTCAACTCGGTTCCGGCTGGCGGGTGCTTTGTCATCGCAGAATCCGGCTTTGGCACGGGACTCAACTTCCTGGCTGCCTGGCAGGCATGGCGGGAGCGACGTCCGGAGCATGCTGCGACGCTGCATTTTGTCTCCGTGGAGCGCTTTCCGCTATCCCGGGAAGACCTTTCCCGAGCCCTTGAGCTCTGGCCCGAGCTTTCCCCCCTTGCGTCGCAACTTGTTGACCACTACCCACCCCTGACCCGGGGCGTACACCGCATCCTGTTCGATGGCGGCCGTGTTCGCCTGACCCTGTATTTTGGGGACGTTCTTGAGGCCCTGGAAACGCTGAATTTCCGGGCAGACGCCTGGTTCTTGGACGGCTTTGCGCCCTCCATGAATCCGGAGATGTGGCTTGATAAGGCAATGGCTGAAATCCGGACTCACAGCAAGCCGGGAACCACGCTGGCCACCTTTACGTCTGTTGGCAGGATTCGCCGGGCTCTGGCGTCAGCCGGTTTCGAGATGCAGAAAACCCGGGGGTATGGGCGCAAACGGGACATGCTGACTGGCAATCTACCACTTGCACCAGGCACCGAACACCAAGCGGCACAAGGCTCGGTGGCCGTCGTTGGTTCAGGCATCGCCGGTTGTTTGCTGGCTCACAACCTGGCGGAACGCGGGATAGCCGTAACGTTGATCGATTCATCGTCCACATCGGGTTCGGGCGCCTCCGGGAATCGACAAGGGGCCACTTACGTCAAGCTTGGTGTAGATTTCAACGATCAGTCGGAACTGGCTTTGTCAGCCCTGCTGTTCAGTCAACGCCGATACGCCGACTACCGGGATCAATACTGGCACCCGACAGGGCTACTCCAACTCGCCTGGAATGAACAGGAGCATGATCGTCAACAACGATTCCTTGGCAGGAATGATTACCCGGTCGAGATTTTGTATCCCGTTAGCCAGGAGCGCGCCAGTCAGCTGACGGGGGTTCCCACGCAAACCGGAGGACTCTGGTTTCCCCACAGTGGCTGGCTTGAGCCCTCCAATCTCTGCAGGACACTTGCCGAGCATCCAGGTATCAATCGGGCCTTTGATTTCAAGGTGACAAGACTCGCGCCCGTCGAGGGGCAATGGTGTCTTTCTTCAGTTGCGGGAGACAACATAGTCGCAGATCGGGTAGTCATCTGTGCCGGCCATGAATCCCCGGAACTGCTTCCAATTAAAGGGAGCTTCCGCTTCAAGAGCATTCGTGGCCAGGTTACCCATCTGGAGGAGGAAACCGTGCGGGCGCCAAGGGCTGTGATATGTGGCCCAAGGTACCTCAACCCCGCTCATGCCGGCATTGCCGTAACCGGCGCCTCCTTTGATCTCCGGGATATGAACCCGAGCCCGACAGCGACAAGCAACCAGGAAAACCTGTCGGAACTGAACACCATGCTACCGGGTGTTCTGGCTGGGCCATCCGCCACCGGCACATCGACGCAAGGCAGGGTTGGTTTCCGATGTACGACTCACGATTATCAGCCGGTTGCCGACGAATTACAGGATGCCGAGGGAAAGACGGTACGGGGACTGTATCTTTGCACTGGCTTGGGCAGCAAAGGACTTACTTATGCGCCTTTGCTGGCTGAATACCTCGCAGACCGACTTTCGGGACAACCGGAATGTCTGCCGGCTCGCCTCTCCCGCCGCCTCGCGAGCCGCCGCATTCATCGGAATGCACAAAAATGATCCGGGTTCGTAGTAAACTGAAGAATTCAGAATAATGGCCGATAAGCTGGTAATGTTTGTCGTCATCGTGGGGAACCAAAGCCATGTCAATCTTCGTCAGCGAACCCGGCCGCCCTGTCGGGACTCGATTACCGGAGGTTTTCCGGGGGCGCAGAGTGGGTGACGTCACTGAGCTGTCGGAAAGCCCCCCCATCAGCCCAAGCCACAGCGAAGCAACGGATGCGGAGTTTCAGCAGGCTGCCCATTCCGGTCGCCATCGCGCTCTGGCAGAATACGGGGCGGCTTCTGGTGAGCCAAGGGCGCAGCGGCCTTACCTGCCAGTGTCCAATATCTGCTCTCCGGCCGTGTATTCCCTGCCGGCCGCATCGACCATTTCCGACGCCCTCACAAGCATGGATGAACACGGCGTCCACCATCTGGTAGTCACCTCTGAAGACAACATTGCGGGGTTAGTGGACTTGCGATGGCTGCTGGGCTGGCTCCACACCAACCCGGGTGATGGTTTGAGCCAGAGCATGATTTATGTTGAATTACCGGCCTTTCTTACAGCGTCACCAGAAACCGATGCCCACCAGTTAGCAAGGCTAATGCTGGCTCACCAGCTCAGTGCGGCTCTGGTCGTGGATGCCAGCGGCGAGCCCTCGGGCATTGTTACCAGCACCGATTACCTCAGGCTATACGCCAGCACCAGTGGTCATGAGGGTACGGTTTAATTCAGCGCAGACAGCAATCTCCCTTCCGGACTGAACACGAGCAACAGCCAATCAGAATCGCCCCGCGCCAGGGCAACAATTTCATCGTCGCGATAGTTGGCCAGCGCCAGGAGTTCTGAGTCGTCCGCCGGCAGTTGATAGTGCCATTGGTTCCTGAATGGCGTTTCTTCGGCGTTTTCATCTACCTCAATCAGTGAAACCCTGGCCAGAATTGCTTGCTCGCCGGTTCCTGGCGTGGCATCTGCCCTGAATTTTCCATCAGTGGCGCCGCCCACCACAACATCACCGTCGAACAAGGAGACCGCTTCGAAACGATCCAGGGACATATCATCCTCATCGTTTACGGAGAACGCCCGATTGAGCACCCCGCCGGACGAATAAGCAAACACAAACCCGGCCCAACTGTTAACCGGATTGCGGGCGAGAGTGCTGTCTCCCTCATCACTCTCCTTGACCGAGTATTCCCCGGTGCCGGTTCCCACTAGCCAGAGCAGATTGTTCTCGTACACACCATCAGATATGGGCTCGTCGGCGTCTGTCCCCACCTGCTTTACGGAAACCGTGCTTTCTGCGCTGGACACGCTGTAGAAGAAGGCGTCGGTACCACCAAGCACCGGTTTGCCGTTGACTGCACCCGCAGCGGAACCGAACAACAGTGGCGCGATGGAGACAGAGCTTCCGCCGGCGACAGAATCATCGGCGGATGAACCGATCTGGCGGGTCCATGCCAGTACAGGGATCTCGTCTTCACCGTCTAGGCGGGTATCGATCCGTTGCAGGAAGCTGTCGACGGCGCCGGCCCGCTCCTGGTCCGGCCAGGTACCCGTGGTTTCGCCAGCTACCGATACATACCCTCCTTCGGCATTGATGCCAACCGACCGGGCGATATCGTCGCCACTGGTACCGGTTCTGATGCTCCAGCTGTTTACGTACGCCCCGCCGGCCGTCGCCGTATCAAACCAGTAGCGTGAGACAACGACATCCTGCCCGCCCTTCGCCTCGGCGCCTGGCACATCGGAACTGTAGGCCACGGCAAACTCAAAACGGTCCACCTTGACAGCCCCTTCCGACACCTTTCGCAGAACCGTACCGATTACCGGCTCGGGCGAGTCAAGCACATCCCCGGCCTCTGAAATGCCAATGTCCTGCAACAGGTTGCCTTTCTGGTCATAAATTTTCACCAACACCCGGTTGTTAGCGAGGCTGTCATACCCCGTGACAAAGGCTCTGCCGGAATGTGCAATGGCGAAGTCTGTCGCCACGAAACCATCGGAACCGTTCAGCACGAGCGCCGACGTCAACTCGTTAAGACTGACCCGGAGCAGGTTTTCATCCGAAACGCGAGCGTAGTTTTCACGCCCTGCCTGGTACGCTTCATCCAGTCCCAGGAGAATAAAACGGTCATTCAGCCCGGTGTTGGTATAGGTGTCCGTCAAAACCCGAATACGGAAACGAAGCTCATCCACCGCCTCTGGGAAGACCAGCTCATCGTTCTCAATCCAAACACCCTCTGACTGCTCCTGTTCAATAACGAACTCCGAACCCAGTCTTGCGGTAGAGTCCTCCGAATGCCTCAGCCGGGCGCGAAAGGCTCCTTCGCGGTCACCGGATAAAATACCGACATACTGGCGCATGCCATTGATGTTCAGAGCGTCACGAGTACCGCCCGCCGTTGTCTCCAGCGTAAGGACGGGTTCATCGTCATCAATCACCAGGTTTATCTCAGTGCCCTCGTTATTCTCGCCCAATCCAGCAAGCCCATTACGGACTTCCGTCAGGGTCAGGCGCGCAACTTCTGAGGGCTCCGGGAAGGTGTCATCGATCACTTCCAGCCGGATATAGCACTCGGTAACGCCAGGTTCCAGAGTCAGAAGCCCGCCCAGTCCATCCTCCCGGTAAGTCAGGTACTCGAGTTCCTCAAGCCTGGCTTCGCTGTTGCTGCCCAGAGCAACAATGTCCTGACCGACATTGGCGTCTCCGACGTTTGCCTCACTGTAATCGCAACGCTGGTGGGGATCATCGAACCCGGAATCACAGTCGCTCGGGTCGTACTCAGAGGTCACTTCAAAAGCCACGCTTACCCGAGTCACCGAGGGACGATCAAGGATCACCTTCGCGAACACCGGGCGTGTTGGGCTGGTCACATCCTTGGTGCCGGTAACGTTGCCATCTTCGTCATACTGGTTGATCGTGAAGCTATGCTCACCGGCGGGTTCGAGGTCTGGCGGATCACACCGTTCACGACGGGTATCGGCCACTTCCGGGCTTTCACCTTCGGTAAAAGTCTCCACTTCCAGGGACAGCGGGTTGTACTTTACTTCGATATCAAACGGCTGCACGCCAGACATTCGGCCGTCGGTTGTGACCAGGTTAATGTCTTGTTCCTTCCCGAGGTCCTGGTCGCCACGATTGCCACCGGTCAACCCCGGGACGCCACGCATGATAACCCCCTGTCGGGCCTTATTGCTGGTGTCCTCCAGCGCGAGCCAGGAGGGTGCGTTGGTGAGGGAATAATCGAGAATACTCTCGCCGCCGTAAGCGCCGAAGTTGTAGTAATACTCCACCCCGAGATACGCAGTGGATGGAGGAATACCAAGAATGGTTGGCTGGTCGGCAGCCTTCTCGGTTTTGCACGCGACCAGTCCCAGGGCGATCAGGGTCAAACCGATAAAGCGGATGGCGGAAACAATGCGTGAGGTTAAATCGGCGCGCATGAAAAAATCCGTTTAAACGTTGTTGTTATGGCAGTGCCTGGGCTTTCCCACAAAAGCCGGATTACACACCGTTACAGAACAACGCCATGGTAGCCAATTTAGGGAATCCGGGATCTGCGCGAGTTCTCAGATTCATCCGCCGACGGGCGTCCATGCCCGACTGGCCTGAAATAAACGTCAAAAAGGCCGGCTAACCCTCCAGACCGTGTTCCTTCAAAAGCGCCAGCATTCCCTGCTCATCAAGAACCGGCACTTCCAACTGTTCAGCTTTCGCGAGTTTGGAGCCCGCCGCCTCGCCTGCGACCACACAGGCGGTCTTTTTAGACACGCTGCCGGCCACCTTCGCCCCCAGGCTTTCCAGCTTCTCCCTGGCTTCGTCGCGCGTCATTTCGGACAGTGTCCCGGTCAGCACCCAGGTCTGGCCTTGCAGGGGCTTCTCACCTTCAACTATCTCCTCTTCCTGCCATGCCACGCCTGCCTCTTTCAACGCTGACAGGGTCTCCTGGTTATGGGGTTGGTCGAAGAAGCTGCGAATGTGTCCCGCGACAATGGGCCCCACGTCGGGCACTTGCTGCAGGGACTCCTCGTCCGCGGCGGCGATGGCCTCCAGGCTACCAAAATGGGAGGCCAGAGATTTCGCCGTCGCTTCACCAACCTCCCGGATACCGAGCGCGTATAGAAAACGCCAAAGTACCGGTCTGCGGGATCCATCAATGGCGGCAATCAGGTTGCCCGCCGACTTGTCCCCCATCCGCTCCAGGCCAGTCAGATCCTGTTTTTTCAACCGGTACAGGTCCGCTACCGTCTCGACCAATTCGTGACCTACCAGAATATCGATCCATTTATCGCCAAGCCCTTCAATATCCAGTGCCTTTCTGGACGCGTAATGCCGGATTGCTTCCTTTCGCTGGGCCGGGCAATAGAGTCCCCCGGAGCATCTGGCAACGGCCTCGCCGTCGATCTGAATAACATCCGAATCACACACCGGGCAGTGTTCCGGCAACGCCACTTCGCGAGCGTCAGCCGGTCGTTTCTCAGGCACTACCTTGACCACCTGGGGAATCACATCACCAGCCCGGCGGATAAAGACGGTATCGCCGATCCGGGCATCCAGGCGGCGAATCTCATCCATGTTGTGCAAAGTGGCGTTGCTGACCGTCACTCCGCCCACAAAAACCGGCTTCAACCGGGCCACGGGCGTGACAGCCCCGGTCCGCCCAACCTGAAACTCAACGTCCTCGATGACCGTCAATTCTTCCTGGGCGGGGAACTTGTGGGCAATCGCCCACCGGGGCGCCCGTGACACGAAACCCAGCCGGTTTTGCGCCTCCAGGCTGTTAACCTTGAAGACAATACCGTCAATTTCGTAAGGCAGGGAATCCCGCTTCGCCATCAGTTCCCGATACGCCGCCAGGCACTCCTCTACCCCCTCAGCCTTCCGCATTTCCGGATTGATGCGAAATCCCCAACTCTTCACCTGTTGCAGACCTGCCCAATGATTGTCAGGAAGCTGGCGTTCATCCGTCACCGCTACGCTATAGGCGCACATTTCCAGCGGCCGTTTTGCGGTAATCGTGGACTTCTTCTGGCGCAAACTCCCGGCAGCCGCATTTCGCGGGTTCACAAAGGTTTTTTCACCCCTCTCCGCCAACCGCCGATTGAGCGCCTCAAACCCGGCTTTCGGCATGTATACCTCGCCCCGCACCTCAACCAGGTCAGGAATGCCCTCCCCGCGGAGTTTGAGCGGCACCGAAGGAATGGTCCGGATGTTCGAGGTAATATCTTCACCGGCGTAACCATCGCCCCGGGTCGCCGCCGTCCTCAGGGAACCGTGTTCGTAGTGAAGGCTGACGGCCAATCCATCGAGCTTGGGTTCGCAGACATACTCGATGTCCTTGTCCGTCAACAGGCGCTCGCGGACCCGGCGGTCAAAATCACGCAGCTCCTCTTCATTAAAGGCATTATCCAGAGACAGCATCGGAATCCGGTGAACCACTTCGTCGAAACTGGTTTCCACGGCGCTGCCAACCCGCCGGGTGGGTGAATCCTCAGACCCCAGCTCCGGGTAATCTGCTTCGAGCTTTTGGAGTTCCCGGAACAAACGGTCGTATTCGGCGTCGGGGATGCGCGGATCATCCAGCACGTAATAGTGGTAGTTGTGATCCTCAATCAAAGACCGAAGTTCTTCGACACGCTGAACAATCTCGGGCGTGGCTTTGCTCATGGATTTGCACTCTCACCTGTCAAAAAAATGCCCGGAACAATCCGGGCATCGTCCATCGATCGATCACGAATGCGTCACACTCGTTGCGACCGTTGTTTACGGTCAAATTCCCGGATACGTTGACGACAGTGCTCGATGGTTTGCGGGGTCATCACACTGCGACGCTCGTCTTTCAGTTCCCCGCCAAGATTTCGAACCACGCACTGGGCAGTTTCGAGCATGAAGTCAAACGCCTGGAGCGCTTTGGATGGGCCCGGCAGACTCATGAAAAAGCTGATCCCCGGCGTCGTTAACCGAGGCATGTCTTCCGGCCTGAACGTGCCCGGTTCCACGGCATTGGCAACACTGAACTGGACCGGACTGGTTGTATCTGCCGCCTCGTGCCGGTGGTAGATGTCCATATCCCCATACTCAAGCCCGCAGGCTTCGAAGAGCTTCTTAAGAGCAACACCACTGAAGTCCTCACCCGTTCGGGCGAGAACGTTGATCACCACCACCTCACGCGCTTCCGGTCGATTGGCACCGGCAAGCGGTTGCCCGCCTTTGCGATCGACCGGATCACGTCGCGCCGTGTCTTCTTCCACCTCGGTGGTTACAGTTGGCGGCACGGCAGCTTCAGCAGTTGGCTCCGAGCTGCTCTCCCCCGTGTCCGCGTTATCATCGGCAGAGCCCCCCCGGGGCTCCCCGACAATGGCATCATCCCCGTCCATATCATCATCGGCGGCTGTCCAGCCGGTGTCTGGCTCGGAATAGGCGTCATCGTGGGCTGAAAAGCCCGATTCCCAGGATACGTTCTCAGATTCAGGCTCTGGCTCAGCAGGCGGCTCCAGCTCCCTGGTCGTGTTGGCTGTGGCAGTAACCGGCCGTGTCGGCTTGGGTTTGGGCGTGCCGAAGCGATCGGACCTTTCCCGTTTTACATAGCCACGCTCTTCCAGAGTATCTCGGGAGATTGTCCGGGCTCCGCCATTGGGCAGTTCCGGGTTGTAATGGTCGTCCAGTGGCGATTCCTCCAGCTCATCCGCCCCCATACCGGATGAGATGGCCATGGATTCCTTGCGGGCTCGACGGACACGGCGGATGCCGTCAATAACAATACCGATGATGACGAGGGTACCGATGGCGATTAACCATTCCCTAAGTGACATAGTCCTGCTGTCCTGTTTGCGGATCGGGTAACACTGTTACTCTAAGAAAAGCCCGTAATGAATACAACGCACAGCCGGGCCAGATGGCGTTATTGTCATCCTTGATGAATTTCTGCGCAGCGCCGGCTATCACGCTTCAGCCAGCGCGGCAGCTTCCTCCACATCAACCGAAACCAGTCGGGAACACCCCGGCTCGTGCATGGTAACCCCCATCAACTGATCGGCCAGCTCCATGGCAATCTTATTGTGGGTAATGTAGATGAACTGAACCTGTTTGGACATTTCCTTCACCATATTGGCGTAACGGCCAACGTTGGCATCGTCCAGCGGGGCATCTACCTCATCCAGCATACAGAACGGTGCAGGGTTAAGCTGGAAGATGGAAAAGACCAGGGCAATCGCGGTCAACGCCTTCTCACCACCGGAAAGGAGGTGGATCGTGCTGTTCTTCTTGCCGGGCGGACGCGCCATGATCGCCACCCCCGTCTCCAGCAGGTCTTCCCCGGTCAGCTCCAGGTAGGCATTGCCACCACCAAACACCTTTGGAAACAGCGCCTGAAGCCCCCCGTTCACCTGGTCGAAGGTTTCCTTGAAGCGCTGACGGGTCTCCCGGTCGATCTTGCGAATCGCATTGTCCAGGGTTTCCAGAGCCTCCATCAGATCGTCATTCTGACTATCCAGATAGGTCTTTCTTTCACTCTGCACCTGGTATTCCTCGATCGCGGCGAGGTTTATGGCCCCAAGGCGTTGAATCCGGTTACCAATTTTCTCCAGCTCGTCAGCCCAATCTTTTTCGTTGGCACCTTCGGGCAGCTGCTCCAGGACTTCCTGAAGCTTCACATCCAGCTCCTGTAGCTGTTCAATGTGATTCCCAGACCGGATCTCCAGCGCCTGGGACTCCATTTTCAGTTTCTCGAGTTTTGACCGTATTTCCTGTATCTGGTGGTCAATCCGGCTTCGGCCCTGTTCCTTTTCCCGGACCTCCCGGTCGATTTCCTCAAGCGCATCCCGGGCGGCCCCCAGCTTGTCTTCCTCAGCCAAACGCCTGTCCAACAGGCCTTCAAGCTGCATCTGGAGGTCTTCAATGGGTTCCTCAGCACGTTCCCGGGACTCCCGCAGTATCTCCAGGCGCTCCTCAATCCTTTCTTTCTGCAATTGCATGCGCTCGATGGTCTGCCGGAGGCCATCCCGCTGACTGTTCAGGGACTGCAACTGCAGCTGTAACTGGTGCGCATGATCGCGATCGTGCCGGGCATCGTGCCTGAGCCGGTCCAGATTTTCCCGCAGGCCGTCCCGTTGTTCGAGCAATCGCTCTTTCTCTTCGTCGCTGTCTTCGGTGGAGGCCAGTGCCTGCTGCCACTCTTCCCGGGCTTCCTGCAGACTCTCTTCCCGGTCCTCCAGGTTGAGCGACACGTCTGACAGGTCTTCGCGAATACTCTGCAAACGGGCATCAATCTGTTCGGCCCGTGCTCTGAGCCCGCTGATTTTCGAGGACAACCCGCTTAATTCCCGATCCGCCTCACTGAGACTTGCCTGGGCATCGTCACGTGCCGCCTCAGCCCGCTCTACCCTTTCCTGGAGACCGTCCAGCCGCTCGGTCGCCAGCGCCAGAGACTCCTCGGCCTGGGCAAGCTGCTCGTCTAATTCGCTAACCTTTTTCTGGCGCTCAATAACACCAACCTGACCGGCGTCGGAATCCGGCATCAGTACCCAGTCACGGGACACCCAGACACCCTCAGGTGTGATAACGCTCTCCCGTTCCGCCAGCCCGGACCGCAAGCCCAGCGCATCCGAGAGAGTCTCGACCGTGCTGATGCCCGCCATCAGCGCAGACACGGCCGGAACACCGGATACCTTTGCAGCCAGCCCATCACGTTCGGATGCACTGGCAGATTCCGGACCAGAATTGACCAAAGCGAGGCCTTTCGGTGCAGAATCCATGGCTTTCGAAAGATGGTCGATCCCCGGCAGCGACAGGCCATGGGTAAATCGCCCAATCACCTGTTCCACTGCAAATTCCCATCCGTTCTCGATCTGTAGCTGACTGGCTACACGGGGCGAATCCGTCAACCCGTGCTCGGACAACCAGCCCTGCAAGGCGTCATCCTGCCCTCCAAGCTGCTCATCAAGCAGTGCCTGCTGTGATTCGAGCGATGCCCTGAGGCTCTGAACCCTCTGGCGCTCTTCATCAGCGGCCTGTTCAGCCTCTCGCTGCTGCTGCCTCGCTTCGTACAGATCATCCTGGATTGTCGCAATGCGTTCCGACGCTTCCTCTCTCTGGAGCTCCAGGGTTTCCTGTTGTTCCTGCAGCTCTTCCAGTTCGGCCCGGTCCATCTGGCTATCCAGTAATGCCTGTTCATCTTGCAGCTTTCGATACCGGTTCCGGAGCTGCTCGATGGCCTCCTCCAGTGACCGGATGCGGGACTGGGACAATTCGGCCTGACGTCGCGCATCTGAAGAACGACTGCTGAAGTCTTCCCACTGATGCTGCCATTCGCTCATGGCGTCTTCAGCCAGTTGCAGTTTTTCGCCGGATTCCTCCGAACGCAGTGTCAGCGCCTCCTGCTCCGGCTCCATCATGTCGAGCTCTTCCTGGATCCCCGAAAGCTTGTCTTCGTCCTGCTCGAGTTCGCGGGCCAGTTCACGCTGATTGGCCATGGCCTGGTCAAGCTCTGCGGCGGTCTGGCGACTCCGCTCGCGCTGGTGTTCAAGACTCTGCTCGATTCGGGCAATGTCCGCACCGGCTTCGTAATAACGGGCCTGGGCCTTATTGAAATGCTCTGTCCTGTCCAGGTGGTTCTCGCGCAGGGATTCCAGCGACGTCTCCAGGTTCACCCGCTCGGTCAACAGCTTTTCTAGCTCCAACTCGGTATCCCGGATCCGGCCACGCCAGGTTTGCAGGTCGTTATCCAGGGACTGCCAGCGCAGAACCGTCAGTTCCGCTTTCTTCTGACGCTCGTCGTGCTTGTAAGCCTTGTACTTCTCGGCCGCTGCCGCCTGACGTTCAAGGTGCTGGAGTTGCCGTCCCAGCTCATCCCGCAAGTCTGTAAGCCGTTCCAGGTTTTCCTGGGTTCGACGGATCCGGTTCTCGGTTTCCCGCCGACGTTCTTTGTACTTTGAGATGCCAGCGGCTTCTTCGATGTATATTCGGAGTTCTTCTGGCTTGGCCTCAATCAGCCGAGAAATCATGCCCTGCTCGATGATGGCGTAGCTACGAGGCCCGAGCCCGGTACCGAGGAACAGGTCAGTGATGTCCCGACGCCGGCACTTGGAACCGTTCAGGAAATACTCGGACTGGCCTTCCCGTGATACCCGCCGGCGCACGGAGATCTCATTGAAACGGACAAATTCGCCCGGAGCAGATCCATCGCTGTTGTCGAACACCAACTCAATCGAGGCCTGACCGACCGGCTTGCGGGCGCTGGAACCATTGAAGATAACGTCGGTCATGGATTCGCCGCGCAGGTATTTGGCAGAACTTTCGCCCATCACCCAGCGAACGGCGTCGATAATGTTGGATTTTCCACAACCGTTGGGACCGACAACGGCGGTCATGTTGGAAGGAAACGGTACCGTCGTTGGATCAACGAAAGATTTGAAACCCGATAATTTGATGGACTTCAGGCGCATATCAGGCGCTTGCCTCCTCCGTGAGAATCGTCAGAACCTGCTGGCGCTGGTGCTCCCCGAACGCCTGAATCACAGACTGTAGCTGAGCCGGATTATCGCTGACGGCGGCATCGGCAAGTTGTCTGAAGAAAGTCGCGGTTTCGCCTATTTCGTCCCGGAAGTTTTCCAGCGCCACGAAATAGGTCCGACTGATTGCCGGCCTGAAATTCTCCAGGGTTTCTTCCAGGAACGGATTGTCCACCAGCCCGTAGGCATAGCGCATTACCCCGAAGCCGGCGTCAATGACCTTTTCTGCGGCGTCTGTGCCGGTTGAATTGAGGGCATCGATCACAGCCTGGAGTTCCTGAACCTGGCTCATGACACCGCCAAGTTCCCTTCCGGACCAACGCTCGAGAACCTTCCGCCCCAGCATGCAGAGCAGGTCAATGTATATATCGTAGAGGCTGTTGACGCTCTCAGGCGTCAGCTTCGATACGACCGCGCCCCGGCGCGGAAATATCTCAATCAAATGCCGTCGCTCAAGGATCAACAGGGCCTCACGAACAGAACCCCGACTGACGTTGAGTTCGCCGGCCACCTTGAGTTCCTGGATTCGTTCACCGGGGGTCAGATCTCTGGTAATGATCCGCTGGCCAAGGTGCTGGGCGATTTGTTCAGACAGACTTTCCGGGGCCTGAAACCTCATAGATCGTGTCGCTCACTTCTTCAGACGGCGTAGGTACAAGCGCAAGAGTTTACCACAGGCATCTGCCAGCCCAATCCCCTTTCCCGATAAATCGGAATCGCCTTCCTGGCCGGGCGGCAATCGCCTGCCGATAAATTGACGGAACCCCCACCTGACCCGCGCCCCTCCTAACCGAACCTCTACGTTCTCGTCACTACCTATTGTTTTAAAGGCTTTTTTTACTGTAGGCATACTTAGTGCTTAGTCATGTTCTGGTAACGCCGTAAACCCTGACGACAGAGTGACCTTCGTGAAACACATCCCCTCCCTTGAACGACCTGCCTCGCAGCCCCACAAGCTCGCCGCGCTCAGGCAGGCCTTGCAGGACTGGAACAATCCGTCGGACGTACTCACAAGACTGACGCGCCGTCTGTCGACAACGCTTTCACTGGAAACCCAGCTGGGCATTCTGGCGGAGGAGCTCGGAGATATCATTCCTTTCGATTCCCTCCACTACCGACACCGAGTTGCCCGAGAGGACTTCGTCTTCGCGACAGGCCTTGGCGGGCAGCACCGCTGCGAATATCGGTTGCAACTGGAGGGCGTGTCCTATGGAATGCTTACCCTGTATCGCCGGCAGAGATTTTCCGACGAGGAACTCGAGGGTGTGGAAACCATTCTTGGCGCGGCCATCTGTCCGCTGCGCAATGCCTGCCAGTACATCACGATCGAAAAAGCTTCACTGACAGATGCGCTGACCGGAATCCCCAACAAGCGGGCACTGGACGAAGCCCTGCTGCGCTCCAGCCAGCTTTCAGACCGTCACCATGCAAAGTACTCGCTGATCCTGTGCGACCTGGATCATTTCAAATCCGTTAACGATAACCATGGCCACGTGGTGGGCGATCACCTGTTGCAACTGGCAGCGGAGTGTCTGGAACGCTCACTCAGAACGTCCGACAGCGTCTACCGTTTTGGCGGCGAGGAATTTGCCATTCTTCTTCCCCACACTGGAGAGCAAGACGCGAGAGATGTCGCAGAGCGAATTCGCGAGGCAATTACGAAAATAGTTATTGATTGCGGTGGCACAGAACTGTCGATAACGACCAGCTGCGGTGTTGCTATGCATCTTGACGGAGAAGCGCCCGGGCAATGGCTGGCCCGGGCAGACGACGCGCTGTATCAGGCCAAACGTCAGGGGCGAAATTGTACCCGGGTCTTTGCCTCCATCCGTTAGCGGCTATTTTCGGGGACTCCGCCGCTTGCCAGCGCTATCCTTTCCGGCCGGCTTCGGCGGGCGGGAATCACTGACCTGCCACCGGCTGCCACTGCGCTTCTGGCTCCTGCCGGGGCTTTTTCTGCGCTGACGATCCTGAGCAGCCTTTTCGTTCGGTGTTTTCTGGGGAATTTCAACGGTCGCCAGATCCACGGTCCGGCTCAGGATATCGACCGCTTTCTGGTCGAGCTCTTCCCATTTGCCCAGTGTCAGTCTGCTCGGCAGAAAAATCGGACCATAACGCACCCGTTTCAGGCGACTGACCCGCACACCCTGAGACTCCCAAAGGCGCCGGACTTCCCGATTTCGGCCTTCCAGCAGGGTCACGTGAAACCAGCGGTTAATACCGCTACCACCCGCCGGACTGATGTCAGTGAATTTCGCCATGCCGTCTTCCAGCAAGACGCCCTCCATCAGCCGCTCTATCATGGCGTCGTCGACTTCACCAAAAATTCGCACCGCGTATTCCCTGTCAATCTGGCGCGACGGGTGCATCAGCCGGTTTGCCAGCTCACCGTCGGTGGTGAACAGAACAAGCCCGGTCGTGTTGATGTCCAACCGTCCGATGGAAATCCAGCGGTGGTCCTTCAGACGAGGCAGGCGATCAAAAACCGTTGGCCGACCCTCTGGATCCTTCCGCGTGGTGACTTCACCCTCCGGCTTGTTATAAATCAGGACCCGGCGAACGAGATCGGCGGCTCCGGACACATCTAGCCGCTTTCCATCCAGCTCAAACCGGTCTTCGGCTGTTGCCTTTTGCCCGAGGGAGGCTGCATGCCCATTAACGGTTAGTCGCCCCGCTTCCATCCAGCCTTCTATTTCACGTCGTGAACCCGCTCCCACGCGAGCAAGGAGCTTTTGTATGCGCTCCGGCCCACCTTCGCTGGCTTTGTCACCGGCCGGTTTGGCCGCCTTTTTCGGGCGTTCTGAACCCATCTATCAATCCTTAGTAACTGCCTGAAACCTTGATGGTTTCAGTGAAGTGTCTGCTCATCCGACTCGCCGGCTGCTGGCGACTCGAATTCAATTTCCGCCTGCATGTTTTTTTCAATCTCACGGCCGATTTCCTCCAGGTCCCGCACTTCTGAGAGCGGGGGCAACTGGTCCAAACCGGTGAGATTGAAATAATCCAGGAACTGTTTGGTTGTCGCGTACATGGCCGGACGACCGGGCACATCCCGATGGCCCACGACACGGACCCACTCTCGCTCAAGCAGCGTCCGAATGATATTGCTGCTTACCGTAACGCCACGGATATCCTCAATCTCACCCCGCGTGATTGGCTGCCGATAGGCAATCAACGCGAGAGTTTCAAGCAGGGCGCGGGAATAACGCTGAGGTTTTTCCTCGAACAGGCGCCCGACCCAGGGCGCGTATTCCTCCCGGATCTGAAGGCGGTAGCCGCTGGCAACCTTTTTCAACTCGAATCCCCGGCCCTCACAGGCAGACTCCAGCAGCATCATCACGTGCTCCATGACCTGCCGGGCCGGGCGCTCATCCTCAGTAAACAGCTCACGCAACTGCTCAAGTGAAAGCGGCTTGCCAGCCGTCAGCAGTGCGGCCTCGGTAATAGCCTGAATACGTAACAGATGCTCTTCATTCATAACGGTTACCCGCTTCCCCCACAGCTTTTCGTTACCGGCCGGACGCCCTGCTCAACTGACGGCCCTGGCCCGAACATGAATCGGCCCCAGAACTTCTGCCTGCACCACCTCGATCAACTGCTCCTTGACCAGCTCAAGGGTTGCCAGGAAGGTCACAACCACCCCCAGCTTGCCCTCCTCGGCCGTAAACAGGCTTTCAAAGGAGACAAAATGATCGTCCTGAAGCACAGACAAAATGCTCGACATCCGCTCACGGGTTGACAGCTTTTCCCGCTCTACGTGATGACTGGTGAACAGGTCGGCGCGCTGAAGAACCCCCTGCAGCGCCAGCAGCATTTCCCGCAGATCGACATCCGGGTGCGGCTGACTGGAGGGCAGCTTTGGCAATGCCGCGGATGCCAGAAAGTTATCCCGCTCCAGGCGAGGAATTTCATCAATATCCTCGGCAGCCTTCTTGAACCGCTCGTATTGCTGGAGACGCCGAATCAGTTCGGCCCGTGGATCAATCTCTTCCTCGTCGTCGCTCTCCTGACGCGGCAGCAGCATACGGGACTTGATCTCCGCCAGAGTCGCCGCCATCACCAGATACTCGGCGGCAAGTTCAAAACGCATGGCCTCAACGGCGCCGATGTAATCCATGTACTGACGGGTGATTTCACTGACATCAATATCCAGAATGTTCATATTCTGGCGGCGGATGAGGTAAAGCAGCAGATCAAGAGGCCCTTCGAAGGCCTCAAGAAACACCGCCAGCGCATCGGGTGGGATATAAAGATCCTTGGGGAGATCAACAACGGGTTTCCCCGAGACGCGAGCGAGTGCCGACGAGTCTGCAGCGCCGTCTTCAGTACCCGACACTACCGTGCCAGTTGACTCGTCCGTCATATGCCTCTCCTCGGAAACCCTTCGATGGCCTCACGTCTGCGCCCGCAGGGTCAGGCTAGCGGTAATGCAAGCCCATCGCTGCACGCACTTCCTCGAGCGTATCCCGGGCCGCATCACGCGCATGCTCTCGCCCTTCCTGCAGGATAGAGTGGACCAGATCGGGGTTGCCCTCATACTCCCGCGCACGCTCGTGCAGGGGTCGCTGCTCTTCAACAATGGCGTCAATGAGCGGTTTCTTACAGTCAAGACAGCCAATTCCGGCACTTCGACATCCGTTCTGCACCCAATCCTGGGTATCGGTGTCGGAATAGATCTGATGCATATCCCAGACCGGACATTTGTCAGGGTCACCAGGATCGGTGCGTCGAACCCGCTGAGGATCCGTCTGCATGGTCCGGATTTTCTGGGCCACACTGTCCGGCTCTTCACGCAGACCGATGTAGTTGTTGTAGGACTTGGACATTTTCTGACCATCCAGCCCCGGCATCTTGGACTCGGGCGTGAGCAGGGGCTGCGGCTCCGGCAGAATAACCTTGCCACCACCCTCGATGTAGCCATACAGGCGCTCGCGGTCGCCCAGAGAAATGTTCTGCTGCTCCTTCAGTAGCGCACGGGCCGTCTCCAGCGCTTCGAGGTCGCCCTCTTCCTGATAACGCTTCTTGAGCGTGCGATAGAGCTTCGCATTTTTCTTGCCCATCTTCACGATGGCGCCTTCCGCCTGCTCTTCAAAGCCGGGCTCACGACCGTAGATGTGGTTGAAGCGACGGGCAATTTCGCGGGTAATCTCAACGTGGGACACCTGATCGGCACCAACCGGCACCTTACCGGCCCGGTACACGAGGATGTCGGCGCTCTGCAGCAACGGGTAACCCAGGAAACCGTAGGTTGCGAGGTCTTTCTCGCGGAGCTTTTCCTGCTGATCCTTGAAGGTAGGCACCCGTTCCAGCCAACCAAGCGGTGTGATCATGGACAGCAACAAATGCAGTTCCGCATGCTCAGGCACCTGGGACTGGATAAACATGGTCGAGGAACCCGGGTTAACCCCCGCTGCAAGCCAGTCAATCACCATATCCCAGACACTTTGCTCAATCCCGGAGGGGTTGTCGTACTCGGTTGTGAGCGCGTGCCAGTCGGCAACAAAGAAAAAGCACTCGAACTCGTGCTGGAGTTTCACCCAGTTTTTCAGCACACCATGGTAGTGACCAAGGTGAAGCTTGCCGGTCGGACGCATGCCGGACAGAACCCTTTGCTGGGAATCTACAGAACTCAAAGCACGAACTCCTTATTTTGAATGGGAACCGCCATCATAGTTCAGGCGACCCGGCATTATAAATAAAAAACCCCCGCTCTGCAGGGCAGAAACGGGGGTTTCCTGAAAGAAGCCTGACTTACCAGCCAGTTGCTTCCTTCAGCGCCTTGCCAATTTCGGCCAGGCTGCGCACGGTTTTAACACCGGCATCGTTCAGAGCGGCAAACTTTTCGTCGGCTGTGCCCTTACCACCAGAGATGATGGCGCCGGCGTGGCCCATACGCTTGCCAGGAGGCGCAGTTACACCAGCGATGTAGGACACCACCGGCTTGGTTACGTTCTCCTTGATGAAGGCAGCTGCCTCTTCTTCCGCGGTACCGCCAATCTCACCGATCATGACGATGGCTTCGGTCTGCGGATCTTCCTGCAGCAGCTTCAGGATATCAATGAAGTTGGAACCCGGGATCGGGTCACCACCGATACCGATGCAGGTGGACTGGCCATAACCGAAATCGGTCGTCTGCTTGACCGCTTCGTATGTCAGGGTGCCGGAACGGGACACAATACCCACTTTACCGGGTTTGTGAATGTGGCCCGGCATGATGCCGATCTTGCACTCACCCGGGGTGATCACACCCGGACAGTTCGGGCCGATCATCCGAACGCCTTTACGGTCAACGTATTCTTTGGCGTACAGCATGTCGATGGTCGGGATGCCTTCGGTGATGCAGACAATAAGCTGAATTCCAGCGTCCGCCGCTTCGATGATCGCATCCTTACAGAAAGGAGCCGGTACATAGATAACGGTGGCTTCTGCGCCGGTTTTCTCCACTGCTTCACGGACAGTGTTGAACACGGGCAGGCCCAGGTGCTCAGTACCACCCTTGCCCGGGCTTACGCCGCCAACCATCTTGGTGCCGTACTCAATCGCCTGCTCGGAGTGAAAGGTACCCTGTGCGCCGGTAAAGCCCTGGCAGATAACCTTGGTGTCTTTGTTAATCAGGATGCTCATTATTTACCCCCTGCGGCTTTAACGACTTGCTCTGCGGCATTCGCCAGACTGGTAGCCGCGATGATGTTCAGGCCACTGTCCTGGAGTACCTGGGTGCCTTTCTCGGCGTTATTGCCCTCAAGGCGCACAACGACCGGCACTTTAACACCGACTTCCTTGACCGCACCGATGATGCCTTCTGCAATCATGTCGCAGCGAACGATACCGCCGAAGATGTTAACCAGAACGGCCTGCACATTGTCGTCAGACAGGATGATCTTGAACGCCTCGGATACACGCTCTTTGGTCGCACCGCCACCAACGTCCAGGAAGTTGGCCGGCTGGCCACCGGAGAGCTTGATGATGTCCATGGTCCCCATGGCAAGGCCGGCACCGTTAACCATACAACCGATGTTGCCTTCCAGCGCCACGTAGTTGAGTTCCCATTTGGCCGCTTCGGCCTCGCGAGAATCTTCCTGGGACGGGTCGTGCATTTCATGGATTTTCTTCTGACGGTACAGTGCGTTGCCGTCCACGCCGATCTTGGCGTCCAGGCAGTGCAGGTCACCGGCCGGAGTGATAACCAGCGGGTTGATTTCCAGCAGCGCCAGATCACGCTCTTCAAACAGCTTGGCGAGACCCAGGAAGATCTTGGTGAACTGACCGATCTGCTTGCCTTCAAGACCCAGTTTGAACGCCAACTCGCGGCCCTGGTATGGCTGTGCACCAACCAGCGGATCGATTTCGGCTTTGAGAATCTTTTCCGGAGTCTCTTCAGCTACCTGCTCGATCTCAACACCACCTTCGGTGGAGGCCATGAACACGATGCGACGAGTGCCGCGATCAACAACGGCGCCCAGGTACAGCTCCTGGTCAATGTCAGTAAGGGATTCAACCAGAATCTTGCTGACCGGCTGGCCGTGCTCGTCAGTCTGGTAGGTCACCAGGTTCTTGCCCAGCCATTTCTCGGCAAACTCACGAATTTCATCTTTGCTTTTGACCAGCTTCACACCGCCGGCCTTGCCTCGGCCACCAGCGTGCACCTGTGCCTTGACGACCCAAGCGTCACCGCCGATTTCGGTAGCGGCCGCTACCGCCTCTTGAGGAGTATCGCAGGCAACGCCCTCAGATACTGGCAGGCCATACTCAGCGAAAAGCTGTTTGCCCTGATATTCATGCAAATTCATAGTTAGTGTCCCGCTTATTGATGGAGGATAACCACGTACGGAAATGAACCCGCGCAAGTCCCCTGCCGGGAACTGCTCTTGCGAATTCCGTTTGGCGGGCCGGGGATCACCTCAACCCGCCTTGAGCGCAACCGGAAGCCAGCCGTTTTATGGCAGTGGGGCGCCGTCATTGGCGCCCCTGCTTCCTGGCTTGCGTTACTTCTTTTTGCGACGGTTGGCGACGTGAATCGCGCCACCGGCAACGGCCAGGGCCGCTTCATGCACAGACTCTGACAGAGTCGGATGCGCAAAGCAGGTCAGGGCCAGATCTTCAGCGCTGGAACCAAACTCCATGGCAATCACGCCCTGGGCAACAATCTCTGACGCCTGGGGACCGACCACATGGAAACCGAGAATCCGGTCTGTTTTCGCATCAGCGATGATCTTGACCATCCCGGACGCCGAGTTGGCCGCCATTGCACGACCGTTGGCGGCAAACGGGAAGGTGCCTACGTTGTATTCCTCACCTTCCGCCTTGAGCTGCTCTTCGGTCATGCCAACCCAGGCCACTTCCGGCGCCGTGTAGATAACGTTGGGAATGCAGTCGTAATTGACCTGGGGCTTGTGCCCGGCAATACGCTCAGCAACCATCACGCCCTCTTCAGAGGCCTTGTGCGCCAGCATCGGCCCACGGACCACGTCACCGATTGCCCAAACGCCTGGCGCCTCGGTCTTGCAGTTGTCGTCGACAAAGATGAAACCGCGCTCGTCCATCTGCACGCCTGCGTCCTCGGACAGCAGATTATCAGTGTAAGGTCGACGGCCGACCGCGACGATCAGCTTGTCAAACTTGGCTTCATGCTTGCCGCTGGAATCCTCGTAGGTCACGTTCACCAGCTTTCGCTTAACCTCAGCACCCGTCATACGGGCACCCATCACGATGTCCAGCCCCTGCTTCTTGAACTGCTTCATCGCATCCTTGGCAACCTGCTGATCAACGGCAGGCAGGAAGGTGTCCTGGGCTTCCAGAACCGTGACTTCGGAGCCCAGCCGTGCCCACACACTACCGAGCTCCAGGCCGATAACACCGGCACCGATCACGCCCAGGCGCTTGGGCACTTCGGAAAATTCCAGCGCACCCTCGGAATCCACAATGTGCTCACCATCAAACGGCGCGGGCGGAATCTGGATCGGCTTGGAGCCGGAGGCCAGAATGACGTTCTCCGCCTCGTAGGTGGTGGCTTTGCCATCCTTGTCTGTCACCTCAACCTTGCGGTTGGCAAGCAGCTTGCCGTGGCCGTGGATGGAGGTTACGCCGTTAGCCTTGAACAGACCGGCGATGCCACCAGTGAGCTGCTTAACAATGCCGCTCTTACGCTCCATCATCTTCGCGATGTCCATTTTGACATCCTTCGCGATGATGCCCTGCATCTCGTAGTCGTGGGTGGTTTCCTCAAACTTGTGAGAAATCTCCAGCAACGCCTTCGAGGGAATGCAGCCCACGTTCAGACAGGTGCCACCGAGCACCTGGCTTTTGCCATCGGTCGATGTCCAGGACTCAACACAAGCCGTTTTCAGACCCAGTTGAGCCGCTTTGATGGCGGCAACATAACCACCGGGGCCGGCGCCAATGACAATTACGTCGTACTTATCAGACATATTTGATCCCGTTTTCTGATTCGTTAAGTGTCAGCTCAGACGTCCAGCAGAATACGCGCCGGGTCCTCAAGCATTTCCTTGATCGCTACAAGGAACTGCACCGCTTCCTTACCATCGATCATCCGGTGGTCATAGGACAGCGCCAGATACATCATCGGCAGGATTTCCACCTTGCCATTGACCGCCATCGGGCGCTCCTGGATCTTGTGCATGCCCAGGATCGCGGTCTGCGGCGGATTCAGGATCGGCGTGGAAATCAGGGAGCCAAAAATACCGCCATTGGTAATCGTGAAGGTACCGCCGGTCATCTCCTCGATGCCCAGTTTGCCTTCTTTGGCCTTGGTGCCGTACTCAACAATTTTCTTCTCGATATCGGCAAGCCCCATGGCATCCGAGTCGCGAAGAACCGGAACGACCAGCCCGCGATCCGTCGACACGGCGACACCGATGTCCTGGTAACCGTGGTAGACCATATCGTTGCCGTCGATAGACGCGTTAACGGCCGGGAAACGCTTCAGAGCCTCGGTGGCCGCCTTGGTGAAGAAGGACATGAAGCCAAGTTTAATACCGTGGCGCTTTTCGAAGCTTTCCTTGTACTGCTTGCGCAGCTCCATGATCGGCGCCATGTTCACCTCGTTGAAGGTGGTCAGCATGGCCGCGCTCTGCTGGGCGTTCACCAGACGCTTGGCAATGCTGGCACGCAGGCGCGTCATCGGAACTCGCTTCTCGGGACGCTCACCGGAGGCAACGTTGACTTCCGGCATCTGCGCGGCCGGCTGCGGTGCAGCAGTGCCGCCGGATGGCTTACTGTCGACGTGGTTCTGCACGTCTTCCTTGGTGACCCGACCGTCTTTCCCTGTGCCCTTGATGGCATTGGGATCGATGCTGTTTTCCTCGGCCAGTTTGCGCGCGGCCGGGCTCAGGATGGCGTCGCCGGACGCGGCGGACTCTGCTTTCGGAGCTTCGGCTTCTGGTGCGGATTCCTTCTTGCTCTCAGCAGGCTTGGACTCGCCCGCAGCCCCTTCCTTGAATTTGCCGATGACTTCGCCGCTTTCTACAGTATCGCCCTCGCCTTTGACGACCTCTTCGATCACGCCGTCTGCCGGGGCGACAACTTCCAGTACAACCTTATCGGTTTCAATATCGACAATCAGTTCATCTCGTGAACAGGCTTCACCCGGCTGCTTGTGCCAGGTCGCAACGGTACCCTCTGCGACCGACTCCGGGAAAACGGGGGCTTTAATCTCAGTTGACATTACGGATCCTTAGTTCGGTAGCTCGTCAGATTTCAAACGCGTCGTTTACCAGCTTCTTCTGCTCTTCGATGTGGACAGACATGTGTCCACAAGCGGGGGCAGCGGAGGCATCGCGACCGGCATACTGGAGGTACAGTTTTGGATTCAGGCGCTGAAGCGCATTCCTCATGTGGTGTTGGCTCGGATACCAGGCACCCTGGTTCATAGGCTCTTCCTGGCACCACACCACATGCTTGAGCTTGGTGTACTGGCCAATCAGTGCGTCCAGATCGTCGCCAGGGAACGGATACAGCTGCTCGATACGCAGAATTGCCACGTCCTCGCGCTCGTCCGCTTTCTTCTTCTCCAGCAGATCAAAATACACCTTGCCACTGCACATGATCAGGCGCGTTACCTTCTTGGGATCGGAAGGCTCCTTCTCCGGCAACACCGTCTGGAACGTACCCGAGGTCAGATCATCAAGATCGGACGTTGCTTCTTTATGGCGCAACAGACTCTTCGGGGTGATGGCAACCAGCGGCTTGCGCAGCGGACGCTTCACCTGCCGGCGCAGCATGTGGAAAACCTGCGAAGGCGTGGTCGGGACGCAAACCTGAATATTGTGTTCGGCACACAGTTGCAGGAAGCGCTCCAGACGTGCGGAGCTGTGCTCAGGACCCTGCCCCTCATAGCCATGGGGAAGCAGCAGAGTCAGGCCACACAAACGGCCCCACTTGTGCTCGCCGCTGGTCAGGAACTGATCAATTACCACCTGAGCACCGTTGGCGAAATCACCGAACTGGGCCTCCCAGACAATGAGGCCACTCGGCGCCGTGGTCGCATAGCCGTACTCGAAAGCCATTACGGCTTCTTCGGACAACAGTGAGTCGTAGATCTCAAACTTCGGCTGATTGTCAGACAGCTTCTCGAGCGCGATGTGCGTCGAACCGCCCTTCTGGTTATGCAGTACTGCGTGGCGGTGAGAGAAGGTGCCACGCCCGACGTCCTGACCGGTAATCCGGATAGGGTGCCCCTCATCCAACAGGGTCGCATAGGCCATCACTTCGCCGTACCCCCAGTTGATCGGCAAGGCACCGGCCGTCATTTTCTCGCGATCAGTAACGATCTTCGAAACCTGCCGCTGGATGCTGAAGCCTTCTGGCACCGAGGTCAGCTTTTTACCCAGACGCTGGATCGTTTTCAGAGCCACACTGGACTTGCACTTGGCGGTCCATTCGTGCCCCAGGTAAGGCGTCCAGTCAACGTAGAGCTCCTTGTTGGGCTCCTTGACCAGGGATTTGACCACGTGCTCGCCGTCGTCCAGGGCGTCACGGTAGTCATTCTCCATCTGCTTGCCCTCTTCCTCGGTGATAACACCGGCGGCAACCAGTTGCTCAGCATACAAATTCCGGGTGGTCTTGAGCTTGCGGATCTTTTCGTACATAACCGGCTGCGTCGCCGCCGGCTCGTCCGCCTCGTTATGACCACGGCGGCGATAGCACACCAAGTCAATAACCACGTCATTCTTGAATTCGTTGCGGTAGTCCATTGCCATCTGGGTGGCAAACATCACCGCTTCAGGATCATCCGCATTAACGTGCAGGATCGGCGCCTGAACCATTTTGGCGACATCGGTGCAGTACTCGGTGGACCGTGCGTCTTCCTGCTTGCTGGTGGTGAAACCGACCTGGTTGTTGATGACGATATGGATGGTACCGCCAACACCGTAGCCCCGGGTCTGGGACATCTGGAAGGTTTCCATTACCACGCCCTGACCCGCGAATGCAGCGTCACCGTGCATGATAATCGGCACGACCTGCGTACCATCGTCATCATTCCGGCGAGTCTGTCGAGCACGAACCGAGCCCTCCACCACCGGCGACACAATCTCCAGGTGCGACGGGTTGAACGCCATGGCCAGATGCACCTCGCCGCCCGGCGTCATCACGTTCGAGGAGAAGCCCTGGTGATATTTCACGTCACCGGAGCCGGAATCTGCCAGTTTTTTGCCTTCGAATTCGTCGAACAGCTCTTTCGGGTTCTTGCCGAGTGTATTAACCAGAACGTTCAGGCGGCCGCGGTGTGCCATACCCAGAACGATTTCCTTCGCGCCATAGTAGCCAGCCCGCTGAATCAGCTCATCCAGACAGGGAATCAGGCTCTCGGCGCCTTCAAGGCCAAACCGTTTTACGCCCGGATACCGTGACCCAAGATACTTCTCCAAGCCTTCGGCAGCGGTCAGGCGTTCCAGAATGTGCTTCCGGGTCTTCTCTTCGTAGCCCGGGCGGGAGCGGACCGGCTCCATGCGTTGCTGAAACCACCGCTTGATGCGGGTATCGACGACGTGCATGTACTCAGCACCAATACTTTCGCAATAGGTGCGGCGCAGGCCATCAACAATATCTCCGAGTTTCATGGTCTCGGAACCGAAATTCAGGGATCCGGTCTGGAACTCCAAGTCGCTGTCGGAGTCCGAAAGCTCATGAAATGCCGGATCCAGGTCCTCCACCTGAGGGCGCTGCCAGACACCGAGTGGATCCAGCTTCGCTTCCTGATGGCCACGAAAACGGTAAGCGTTGATCAGCTGGAGAACACGAATCTGCTTTTTGTCGGCGTCGGTCGTCGCACTGGCAGGAACACCGCCGGTGGCGAGAAAACGCTGATTACGGGAGATATGTTCGAACTGCTCACGGATGGAGGAGTGGGCAACGTCACGACCGTGATAACCATCGACACTGGGAAGCTTGTCGAAGTAGCTTCGCCACTCTTCGGGGACGGCATTGGGGTCTGTCAGGTAGGTTTCAAAAAGCTGTTCAACATAGGCAAGATTTCCACCCTGCAGGTGGGAAGTCTGCCATAACTGCTCCATGATGCTTTCGTGCATTTTGAATAGCTCACCTTGGGCTGGTGCGGGGGAGCCCGATATGGTCGGCCAGGGGTAAATCTCAGTCAATACGGGTTTTTACGGGATCGACTTTGGCCACCACACCCGACATGGATGTTTTCCTTTCCCCGGTGGTTTTTATACTCAGCAAACCATGCGATAACCTTTTAAGCTCTCGTCACGGCATGCGTAGTGTGCACCCGGGTAAGACTTTTGAATATAAGCCTTTGGTTGAAGGCCCTGCGCCGTTGCAGGGCCTTCGGGGTGCTTAACCTGGTCAGAACAGTATAGCGTCTACTCGGAAAGCTGCTGCTTATGTGGCGCGCTGCAGCAGGAGGTTCCGGATATGACCGATTGCCCTGGTGGGGTTCAGACCTTTCGGGCAGACGCTCACGCAGTTCATGATACCCCTGCAGCGGAAAACACTGAACGGATCATCCAGGTTAGCCAGACGCTCTGCCTGGGCAGTGTCCCGGCTGTCAGCCAGGAAGCGGTAGGCCTGAAGGAGGCCGGCAGGACCGATAAACTTATCGGGATTCCACCAGAAGGACGGGCAGGAAGTGGAGCAGCAGGCACAGAGAATACACTCGTACAGGCCATCCAGCTTTTCCCGGTCTTCCGGTGACTGCAGGCGCTCAATTGCCGGAGCCGGCGTGTTGTTCACCAGGTACGGCATGACCTTCTCGTACTGCTGGTAGAACAAGCTCATATCGACAACCAGGTCCCGGATAACCGGCAGGCCCGGCAGTGGACGCAGGACCAGCTTGTCACCCTTAACGACCTGAGACACAGGCGTAATGCAGGCCAGTCCATTCTTGCCGTTCATATTCATACCATCAGAGCCGCAAACGCCCTCACGGCAGGAACGACGGTAGGCAACCGACGGATCCTTTTCCTTCATCAGGTTCAGAACATCCAGAACCATCAGGTCCTTGCCTTCCGGAAGCTCCAGATCAACGTCCTGCATATAAGGGGCGTTATCGGTTTCCGGGTTATAACGATAAAGGCTTACCAACATTGTCTGCGTCCCCCTTAGTAAGTCCGGATCTTCGGCTGGAAGGTATCGACGGTCTTGGGCGCGAAGTTTACGTCACGCTTGCCAACACGCTTGTCCAGCGGGAAATAAAGAGAGTGCTTGAGCCAGTTTTCGTCGTCACGCTCGGTGAAGTCGTTACGGGCATGCGCACCACGGCTCTCTTTGCGCTCATACGCGGAGATGGCAGTGGCGAGCGCAACCTCGTACAGGTTGTCCAGCTCCAAAGCCTCAATACGCGCGGTGTTGAAAGCACTACTGGTATCAGCCAGCTTGGTGTTGCGAACACGCTCACCAATCGCTTCCAGTTTTTTGAGGCCTTCTTCCATGCTGTCGCCATCGCGGAACACACCGAAGTACAGCTGCATGCAGCTCTGGAGATCCTTGCGGACCTCGGCAACGCTCTCGCCCTCGGAGGCGCCATTCAGACGATCCAGGCGCGCCATGGCACGCTTGATGTCTTCTTCGCTGGCGCCATCTACTTCGAACCCGCCACGCAATTGCTCTTCGATGTGCAGACCGGCCGCACGACCGAATACAACCAGATCAAGCAGCGAGTTGCCGCCCAGACGGTTGGCACCATGAACAGACACACACGCCGCTTCACCACAAGCAAACAGACCGGGGATTGGCTTGTCGTTACCGTTCTCATCCTGGGTCAACGCCTGACCACCCACGTTGGTGGGAATACCGCCCATCATATAGTGGCAGGTCGGGACCACCGGAATTGGCTCTTTCACCGGATCCACGTGGGCGAAGGTACGGGACAGCTCACAGATCCCCGGCAGACGCAGGTTCAGGGTTTCTTCACCCAGGTGATCCAGCTTCAGCAGAACATGATCCTTGTCCGGACCACAGCCACGACCCTCGAGAATCTCGATGACCATGGAGCGGGCCACGACATCACGGCCAGCAAGGTCTTTCGCGTTCGGAGCGTAACGCTCCATGAACCGCTCGCCCTCGGCGTTGATCAGATAGCCACCCTCACCGCGGCAACCTTCTGTGACCAGTGTGCCGGCTCCGTATATCCCGGTCGGATGGAACTGCCACATTTCCATATCCTGCATCGGGAACCCGGCGCGCAGCGCCATGCCGATGCCGTCGCCAGTGTTGATCAGGGCGTTCGTTGTCGAGGAATAGATACGGCCAGCGCCGCCTGTTGCCAGCACAGTCGCCTTACACTTGATGTAGGCCACCTCACCCGTTTCGATTTCAATCGCTACAACGCCAACCACTTCATCTTTGCTGTTCTTCACCAGGTCAACGGCATACCACTCGTTCAGGAAGGTCGTGCCCCCCTTGAGGTTTGCCTGATACAGGGTGTGCAGAAGCGCATGACCGGTACGATCGGCAGCGGCACAGGTGCGCGCCGCCTGCGTGGGGTTATCCGGCCCCTTGGACTGGCCACCGAACGGGCGCTGATAGATACGGCCCTGCTCGGTACGGGAGAACGGCAGGCCCATGTGTTCAAGCTCGAAAACCGCCTGGGGACCTACGGAACACATGTACTCGATTGCGTCCTGGTCACCGATGTAATCGGAACCCTTGACGGTGTCATACATATGCCAGCGCCAATCATCGTTGGGATCGGCACTTGCAATGGCACAGGTAATGCCGCCCTGGGCCGACACAGTGTGAGAACGCGTCGGAAAAACCTTCGTGATACAAGCAGTGTTGACGCCGGATTCGGTCAACTGCAGGGCGGCACGCATACCGGCACCGCCACCACCGATAACAATCGCGTCATAAGACATGGTCTTGATGTTAGCCATCGATTAAAGCCCCCAAAGAATCTGAATACCCCAGACCACGTACACGAACATGGTCAAACCACACGCCGCCTGCACGATAAACCTGGGCCCCATGGCCTTGATGTAGTCCGTGGTCACTGTCCAGAGACCAACCCAGGCGTGCGCACCAATGGAAAGAAGCGCCATCAGGGTAAAAATACGGAACCAGGTCTGACCAAACAGAGCCGACCAGGTTTCATAGTTAACATCAGTAGTTACCATGAAGCCGAGCAGGAAAATTGTATATAAAGCAAGTACGTAGGCGGTTACCCGCTGGATCAGCCAGTCAAAAACACCACTGCGACCCAGATTCGTGACGCTGTTTACCATACCCAGACTCCTGCCAGAACGATGAGAATGACGGAAACCACAATCGTGATCTTCGCGGCGAGGCGGCCGCTTTCCAGCTCTTCACCAATGCCCATATCCATGAACAGGTGCTTGATACCTGCAACCAGGTGGTACAGCAGAGCAGATAAGATGCCCCAGATAATCAGCTTGGCAAGGAAGCTGTCCAGCAGTTCACTCACACGACTGAAGCCCCCTTCCCCGGACAGGGAAAGCTGAAGTCCGTAAAGCATGAACGCAACACCAACGAAAATGATGATGCCGCTGATGCGGTGCAGAATGGACGTAATGGCTGGCAGCGGAAAATGAAACTTGCCGAGATCGAGATTTACTGGTCGTTTACTATTCACAGCGCTCTCACACTCTCTCTTGATTCCACGATACCGGAACACCGGCTGCGGATAGTTGGTATGTAAGGATCAGCGTGCTGATACGAGACCGGCACACGATTGGCTCAGGAGGAAGGACTATACGCTTGAACACCGGCAGCCAGGCGCTGCTGAAGCAAGGTATATCCCCGATTCCGGGCTACGGATTATAAGGAGTACCCCCGCTAATTACAAACGCGCAACACGGCTGGACCCACGGAATTCAGGGGCTTAAGGCAGCTATATGGACTATTGACAAAAGCTATTCTGCCGCACAATCAACGTTATTCGGGATATCACTGATTTACAGAGGCGGCCAAAAACTGCCAATTCTGGACTCTTCCATTGACAAAAAAAGCCAACGCCCTATATTTTGCCGCCAGTTTTGCGATAATACGCGCCTTCTAGCGCATCTATAAATGCAGATTAAGCTGACAAGCTGACATATAGGAGAGCACCATGACCGACAGGAAAGCCACGCTCTCGGTGGGTGATAAGTCCATTGAGTTACCTGTATATTCCGGCACCGTCGGCCCTGACGTTATCGACGTACGAGGCCTGGTCCAGGAAGGCGTTTTTACTTATGACCCAGGGTTCGTATCCACAGCAGCCTGCGAATCTGCCATCACTTACATCGACGGTGCAAACGGCGTTCTCCTGCACCGCGGCTACCCCATTGAACAGCTTGCCGAGCATTCTGACTACCTTGAAGTCTGCTATCTGCTACTGAAAGGCGAACTGCCGACTCCAGAAGAAAACAAGCAATTCCACGATACCATCAAGAACCACACCATGCTGCATGACCAGATGCGCAACTTCTTCCACGGCTTCCGTCGTGACGCGCACCCGATGGCCATCATGTGTGGCGTGGTTGGCGCACTGTCTGCGTTCTACCACGACCAGATGGACGTCACCAGCGAGCATCAGCGCGACATCACTGCGCATCGACTGATCGCCAAGATGCCGACCATTGCAGCCTGGTGCTACAAGTACAGCATCGGCCAGCCGTTCATGTATCCGCGGAATGACCTGTCCTATTCCGAGAACTTCCTGCAGATGATGTTTGGCGTTCCTTGTGAGGAATACAAGCCAAATCCGATCCTGGCCAAGGCCATGGACAAGATCTTTATCCTGCACGCCGACCACGAACAGAACGCGTCCACGTCCACCGTACGCCTGGCCGGCTCAACCGGCGCCAACCCCTACGCATGCATTGCCTCAGGCATTGCAGCACTCTGGGGCCCTGCTCACGGTGGTGCCAACGAAGCCGTTCTGGACATGCTGGCTGAAATTGGTGATGAGTCCAACATCGAGAAGTTCATCGCCAAAGCCAAGGACAAGGATGACCCGTTCCGCCTGATGGGCTTCGGCCATCGCGTCTACAAGAACTTCGACCCGCGCGCCAAAGTCATGGCGGAAACCGCTCACGAAGTTCTGACCGAGCTGGGCCTGGAAAACGACCCGCTCCTGCGGATCGCCCAGCGCCTGGAGAAGATCGCCCTGGAAGACGAGTACTTCGTTCAGCGCAAACTGTACCCGAACGTGGACTTCTATTCCGGCCTGATCCTCAAAGCCATCGGAATCCCGACGTCCATGTTCACCGTCATCTTCGCCCTGTCTCGCACCATTGGCTGGTTCTCTCACTGGAACGAGATGGTCAGCGGCAACTACCGTATCGGCCGCCCGCGCCAGCTGTATACCGGCTCCGAGGCAAGGGACTACCCGGAGAAGTAAGCCCGGTGCATGCTAGACTGAGCAACCAGAGAAAGGCCGCTGAATTCAGCGGCCTTTTTTTGTGGTAGCCCCTACACTAAAGTTCTAACAGAGACGACCGCGCGACTGTGATAACTTCAAATCACAAAAACCGAATCACAACTTCAGGAGTCCGCTATGACAACCACTGCAACTTTCATTGGCCTTGGGGTGATGGGTTACCCGATGGCCGGGCACCTGGCGAAGGCCGGCATCAACGTCAGAGTCTGGAACCGGACAATCGCCAAGGCGGAACAATGGGCCGGCGAGTACCCCGGCAAGGCCTGCAAGACAATTGCCGAAGCAGTGGAAGGCGCGGATTTTGTCATGACCTGTGTTGGCGCAGACAAAGACTTGGTCGAGGTGTTCGAGGGCGACGAGGGTATCATTGCGAACGCACCCGAAGGCGCCATCCTGGTTGACCACACCACCGCGTCGGCCGGCATTGCTGAACGACTGGCGGCCGCAGCCGCCGCCAAAAAGCAGGGCTTTATTGACGCCCCCGTTTCAGGCGGCCAGCAGGGTGCTGAAAATGGGAAGCTGACAGTAATGTGCGGTGGCTCGGATTCCGACTTCGCCAGAGCCCAACCCCTGATGGACCATTACGCCCGAGCCGTGAACCTCCTGGGCCCCGCGGGAAGCGGACAGAAAACCAAAATGGTCAATCAGATTGCTATTGCCGGTCTTGTTCAGGGTCTGTCCGAAGCCCTGCACTTCGCCGAACAGGCAGAGCTGGATGTTCGCAAGGTGGTGGATGTGATCTCAAAAGGCGCCGCGCAATCCTGGCAGATGGAAAACCGGTCCGGAACGATGATCGACGGCGAATTCGATCATGGCTTTGCGGTGGACTGGATGCGCAAGGATCTAGGAATCTGTCTCGAAGAAGCCCGGAAGGTAAATGCCTCACTCCCCGTGACAGCCCTTGTGGACCAGTTTTACGGCGATGTCCAGGAAATGGGCGGGCGCCGATGGGATACGTCCTCGCTGATTCAGAGGCTGCGGAAGTTCCGGTAAATCCAAATAAAAAAAGGGGGCAAAGCCCCCTTTTTTTGACAGCTTCAAGCTACTTCTCCTTTGGCTGCCACTTGCCATTGACATACCAAGCGGACCAGCCGGTCGCCTTGCCATCCTTTTCCGACATGACATACTGCTCCTTGGACTTTCGACTGTAGCGAATGACCGTCGGATTGCCCTCCGGATCCGCCTCCGGCGCCTCCATTAGGAAATCGTACTTTGGATCAATTTCCTTGCGATGGGGCTTGATCTCTTTCACGAGCGGCGGACGAGTCTCACGATTTTTCGGGAACTTACTGGCCGCAAGGAACAGACCCGACGCGCCGTCACGCAACACATAGGTGTCATCGACTTTCTGACACTGCAGCTCCGGCATCGGAACCGGATCCATTTTAGGCGGCGCCGGTTCACCACTCTTCAGCAACTTGCGGGTATTCTTGCACTCGGTATTCGTGCACCCGAAATACTTGCCAAAACGGCCAGTCTTGAGCTGCATCTCGGAACCGCATTTGTCGCACTCCAGCGTCGGCCCGTCATAGCCCTTGATTTTGAAAGTACCCTGCTCGACTTCGTAACCTGAACAGTCCGGGTTATTACCGCAGACGTGCAGCTTCCGGGTTTCGTCAATCAGGTAGCTGTCCATGGCCGTCCCACACTTTGGACAGCGGCGCTTTTTGCGAAGAAGTCGCGTTTCACCCTCGCCTTCAACATCATCGTCGGCACTGACAACTTCATCACCCGAGACCAGGTTAATCGTGGTCTTACAGCGCTCCTTGGGCGGCAACGAATACCCGGAACAGCCGAGGAAAACACCGGTACTGGCTACCCGAATCTGCATGTTTCGCCCACAGCTCGGGCACGGAATATCGGTTTCCGTGGGTGTGTTGGCACGCATGCCATCACCCTCGGAACCCTCAGCCGTTTCAAGCTGCTGACGGAACCGGCCATAGAAGTCGTTCAGCACCTTTTTCCATTCAACATCGCCTTCAGCAATTTCGTCGAGCTCGTCTTCCATCCGGGCGGTGAAATCAAAGTCCATCAGATTCGGGAACGATTCGGACAGTCGCTCGGTGACAATCTCACCCATTTTTTCGGCGTAGAAACGACGGTTCTGAAGCCTTACATAACCGCGATCCTGGATCGTGGATATGATTGATGCATAGGTGGACGGACGCCCTATCCCCTGCTTCTCCAGCTCCTTGACCAGACTCGCTTCGGTGTAGCGCGGCGCTGGCTTGGTGAAATGCTGGCTCGGGTCCAGCTTTTTCATATCCAGCACTTCGTCAACCTGAATGTCCGGCAAGGCCACATCTTCGTCTTTCTTCGCCGATTGAGGCGCGGCTTTGAGAAAACCTTCAAACTTGATAATTCGACCGCGTGTACGCAGCTCGTAGTCGCCATTGGCAACCACGATAGAGGTGCTCAGGAACTCCGCGTCGGCCATCTGACAGGCAATGAACTGGCGCCAGATCAGGTCGTAGAGCTTCTCTGCGTCCTTCTCAAGCCCACTGATATCCGAGGGCCGGCGACTGACTTCAGTTGGACGGATGGCTTCGTGGGCTTCCTGCGCGCCTTCCTTACTGCCATAGACACGCTGCTTTTCGGGCAGGTAGCGCTCCCCGAATTGCTTTTGGATGTAATCCCGGCAACCGGCAATCGCATCCTGGCTCAGGTTGGTCGAGTCGGTACGCATGTAGGTGATGAACCCCGCCTCATACAGACGCTGAGCGAGCATCATGGTCTTCTTGACACTGAACCCCATCCGGTTACTTGCTGCCTGCTGGAGCGTCGAGGTAATGAAGGGCGCCGATGGCCTTGATTTCGTGGGCTTGTCTTCGCGCTTGGCAACCTTGAAGGTTCCCGCTTTAAGACGACCTACATGCTCTTTGCTCTGCCCTTCATTTACCGGCCGATATGGCTTGTCTGCGTATCGGGTGACCTCAAAGCGAACTGGCTGATCGGCCTGGGCGGATGCCAGGTCTGCATGCAGTTGCCAGAACTCTTCCGGTACAAACTTTCGGATTTCCCGTTCCCGCTCAACAATCAGGCGAACCGCAACGGATTGAACACGCCCTGCCGACAGGCCCCGGGCAATCTTCGCCCAAAGCAACGGCGAGACCATATAACCAACAACCCGATCCAGGAAACGACGGGCCTGCTGGGCATTTACTCGATTGTTATCGAGGGCACCGGGGTCTTTGAATGCTTCCTGAATGGCACGCTTGGTGATCTCGTTGAAGACCACCCGACGGTATTTTTCAGGTTCACCACCGATGGTTTGCTGGAGGTGCCAGGCAATTGCCTCTCCTTCGCGATCCAAATCCGTCGCGAGGTAAATATGGTCGGCAGACTTGGCAAGGCGCTTGAGTTCGCTGACAACCTTCTCCTTACCGGGAAGGATCTCGTAGCGGGCATCCCAATTCTTGTCGGGATCGACACCCATTCGAGCGACCAACTGCTCTTTGGCCTTGCGCTTCTTATGGGCCGCTTTCTCGTCCGGGTCCATTTTTCGGGTAAGCGCAGCTTGCCGAGCACGCTCTTTTGGATCGCTCTGGGACCCGCTGCCACTCACGGGAAGGTCGCGAATGTGCCCCACACTCGACTTTACGATGAAGTCTGAGCCGAGGTATTTGTTGATGGTCTTCGCTTTCGCTGGTGACTCGACAATTACGAGACTTTTACCCATATCGGAGATCTGTATCCTTGGCGATAAATCGGTCAATAAATCAGCAAACCGTAAACTCGCTGTAAAATCAGTCGGCTAGAAAACAAACACTCGCCGCCATTCTGTATAGGCTCACTGTTTTACAGGGTCAAGAATAGCAAGACAACCCATTATTAGGTTTCTGTCCTGCTTTTTTCAAAAACCGGGACCTACCCACAGTAGCCCGCAAACAGAAAGGCCCGGCGTGCTGCCGGGCCTTCTGCGAGTGCGTTACCAATCCTCCTCAGAGAATCAGAGACGCTCCCATACGGTCGCAATACCCTGACCAAGACCGATACACATGGTGGAAACACCAAGCTTACCGCCTTTGGCCTGCATTACGTTCAGCAGGGTTGTGGAGATACGTGCACCGGAGCAGCCCAGCGGATGGCCCAAGGCAATCGCACCGCCATTCAGGTTCACCTTCTCTTCCATCACGCCCAGCAGTTTCAGGTCCTTCAGAACCGGAAGCGACTGACCAGCGAAGGCTTCGTTCAGTTCCCAGAAGTCGATATCTTCGACTTTCAGGCCTGCACGCTTCAGAGCCTTCTTGGTGGCCGGAACCGGGCCGTAACCCATGATCGCGGGATCACAGCCGGCAACGGCCATGCTGCGGATTCTGGCGATCGGCTTCAGGCCAAGCGCTTCCGCACGCTCAGCAGACATCAGTACCATTGCAGCGGCACCGTCAGTCAGCTGCGAAGACGTACCGGCAGTAACGGTACCGTTCTTCGGATCGAATGCCGGACGCAGCTGGCCCAGGGACTCGACAGTTGTTTCCGGACGAATGGTTTCGTCCTGCTCAATCAAGACCTTGAAGCCATTCTCGTCGTGACCCTCGATGGGCACAATCTCATTCTTGAAACGGCCTTCAACAGTCGCTTCGTGGGCCAGGCGATGAGAACGGGCACCAAACTCGTCCTGCTGTTCACGGGTAATACCGTGCATCTTCGCCAGCATTTCCGCAGTCAGGCCCATCATGTTGGAGGCCTTGGCAGAATACTTGGAAGCCGCTGGATTGTGGTCAAAGCCTTCGGTCATGGGCACGTGACCCATGTGCTCGACACCACCGACCAGGAACATATCGCCGTTGCCAGTCTGAATAGCCTGTGCAGCGGTATGAATGGCTGACATGGCAGAACCACACAAACGGTTTACGGTCTGGGCTGCAGACTCATGAGGGATACGGGTCAGCAGGGAAATCTGCCGTGCCACGTTAAAGCCCTGCTCTTTGGTCTGGTTCACACAGCCCCAGATCACATCTTCAACTTCTTTCGGGTCGAGCTTCGGGTTGCGCTCGAACAGTGCTTCGATCAGCGCAGCCGACAGGGTCTCTGCGCGCACGTTACGGAAGCAACCATTCTTGGCACGACCCATCGGAGTCCGCACGCAATCGACGACGACAACGTCTCTCGGATTAAGGCTCATAGATCTTTCTCCGTTCGGAAATCTCGTTCAGGGTTAGCCAAAGAACTTCTTGCCAGTCTTGGCCATTTCACGCAGCTTCTCGGTCGGGTGATAAAGAGGACCCAGATCTGCATACTTGTCTGCCAGCTCGACGAACGCGTCTACACCCATGTCGTCGATATAGCGCAGGGCACCACCACGGAACGGCGGGAAGCCGATACCGAAGATCAGACCCATATCCGCGTCTGCCGGATCCTCTACGATGCCGTCTTCCAGGCAGCGCACGGTTTCCAGACACAGCGGAATCATCATCCGGGCAATGATGTCTTCTTCATCAAAGTCCTTCTTACCCTGAACAACAGGCTCAATCAGCTTGTAGACTTCTTCATCTACAACCTTCTTGGGCTTGCCCTTCTTGTCGGTTTCATACTTGTAGAAACCCTTGTCATTCTTCTGACCGTAACGGTTGTTCTCGAACATCACATCAATAGCGGACTTGTTCTCGTCCTTCATGCGATCCGGGAAACCCTCGGCCATTACTTCATTGGCGTGCTTGGCGGTGTCCATACCTACTACGTCCAGCAGGTAAGCCGGACCCATGGGCCAGCCAAACTTCTCCATCACCTTGTCGACTTTCTGGAAGTCGGCGCCGTCACGAACCAGGCCAGCAAAGCCGCCAAAGTACGGGAACAGTACCCGGTTAACCAGGAAGCCCGGGCAGTCGTTGACGACGATCGGCGTCTTGCCCATGGCCTTGGCGTAGGCAACGGTGGTCGCAATGGCGCGATCACTGGTCTTTTCGCCGCGAATAACCTCAACCAGCGGCATCATGTGCACCGGGTTGAAGAAGTGCATGCCACAGAAGTTTTCCGGACGCTTCAGGTTCTTGGCCAGAAGATCGATGGAAATCGTGGAAGTGTTGGAGGTCAGGATGGCGTCCTCACGCACCGCATCTTCGGTCTCGCGCAGAACCGCGTCCTTTACCTTCGGGTTCTCAACAACGGCTTCAACCACCAGATCTACGTTCTTGAAATCGCCGTAGTTCAGGGTCGGCGTGATGCTGTTGAGCACGTCCGCCATTTTGCTAGCGTCCATCTTGCCCTTCGATACACGCTTGGCCAGCAGCTTCTTGGCCTCGTCCAGGCCGAGCTTGATGCCGTCCTGAGCAATGTCCTTCATGATGATCGGCGTGCCCTTCAGCGCGGACTGGAACGCCACACCGCCACCCATGATGCCGGCACCGAGAACGGCCGCCAGGTTGACATCATTGGCTTCTTTTTCCCACGCCTTGGCCTTCTTCTTCAGCTCCTGATCGTTCAGGAACAGACCTACCAGGCATGCAGCCACGTTGGTTTTCGCCATCTTGGCGAAACCTTTGGCTTCTACCTCAATCGCCTTGTCGCGAGTCATCCCGGCATGCTTCTGCATCACCTTGATGGCTTCGACCGGAGCCGGGTAGTTCTTGCCTGCTTTGCCCGCAACAAAGGCCTTGGAGATCTCGAACGCCATCATGCTTTCCATGGCATTCAGCTTGATCTTGCCCTTCTTTTCTTCACGACGGGCCTGGTTGTCCAGCTTGCCTTCGTTGACCTGATTGATGATGCCAACGGCCGCGTCGAGTAGCTTGTCGGATTCAACAACCGCATCTACTGCACCCACTTTCAGTGCCGCATCGGCACGGTTTTCCGTGCCGCCGCTGATCCACTCAACGGCATTATCCACACCGACCAGACGAGACAGACGCACAGTACCGCCAAAGCCAGGGAAAATACCCAGCTTTACTTCCGGCAGTCCAACCTTGGCCTTCTTGTCCATAACGCGGTAATCAGTGGCCAGACACATTTCAAAACCACCACCCAACGCCATGCCATTAATGGCAGTCACGGTCGGGAACGGGAGGTCTTCAACCTCATTGAAAACGTCATTGGCCTTGAGATTGTTGGCTACCAGATCCTCTTCCGAGCCGGCAAACAGCTCGGTGAATTCGGTAATGTCGGCGCCAACAATAAAACTGTCCTTGGAACTGGTAACCACCAGACCCTTCAGGTTCTTCTGCGCTTTGATTGCGTCAGTAGCGGCACCCAGCTCTTCGATAGTGAGACGGTTGAACTTGTTCACTGACTCGCCCTGCAAGTCAAAGTTCAACTGAGCGATCCCGCCTTCGATCTCTTTAACCGTGATGGCTTTACCTTCGTAAATCATCAACTGATCTCCAGTCTGTGTTTGGAACTGCTTCCAACCACCCTTGCCGGGCTTGAACACGGCAATCAGGTGGTTGTTTGTGCAGCGAGATTTCGGTCACTGCCCGATCGTTCGATCCAAAAAATTCATACAGTCGTTTGAATCGTGAGGGCACACGATGAAAAAAAAACGGACGTTTGTCAATTTGTTTCTTATTTGGCAGGCAGAAAAGTCATTGCTGATGGGGCCGAGCCCCATCCAACATCGAAAGCTTTTTTGCTAATTCCCGGAAATACGGAATGCATCTGAGAAAATTCTTGAACTTTATCTCTCAAATTTCATACTTGTTTACAGTTGTCGCCCGTGGGACGGCCAAAACCGCTTGATTGGCCAGCGAAGTTACTTTAACTTCGATCTACGACTTTGGTCCACAATAATAAAACAGCATTACGGAGATCCATCCGATGAAAGACACGCGCCTGCGGGTTCGTTCCCTGGTTACCGCCCTGATTCTGCTCGCAATTACCTCGATGGGTGTCCGCGCCCAGGAAACAGCGGGCGGATTTCTCTCGGACTTGCACGAGTTTCGCGTCAACAACTACATGGCGCTGGACGCCTACTACCGTTTCAGCGCAAGCGGAGACACCGAAACGCTGAACGAAATAGTTGTCGGCATCAATTCCGCCAATGACGCCATGAACACCATTATCGAGAGCACCACCGGCGTGCTGTCGGCCGAGCAAATCGAAGGGTTGAACCAGGAATTTGACAAGTTCAAAGGCCTGATGCGCAGCAACATCAACGACGTTCGCAAAACCGGATACCCGGACCTTCGACTCGTGTCAGACATGGCCAACCAGGCACTGACCATGAACAACATGGCCACGGATCTTTATCAGGTAGCCCAGGAAAGCGGGCAAACGGAAACCAACCCCCGGATCGAGGCGGCCCGATCCGCAGCGGTCAAGATGGCCCAGATGATGGCGAAATACTCGGTTCGCACGAACTCGTCCGTATCCCAGACTTTTCAGGGCTCCTCCACTGAGAAACCCCTCGACGAGCAGGCCCGCGAATTCGATCAACTGCTTGCGACCGTCATGCGGGGGGATTCAGCCCCCGAACTCAAGGACGTAATGAACGACGTTTCCTCGAAATGGGAGTTCATCCGTGGGTCCTACATCAACTACAACGAGAAAAACGTTGGCTTCGTAATCGATCGATACTCCAAGGGTATTCTCAAAGGTCTCTCAACCACGATCGAGCTGTTACAGAGCAACGCCTGACCCCTTCCCAATCATCTCCGGCGGGTGTAATTACCCGCCAGAATTCATTTTTTCCTCCTCGTTTATTGATGCTCATCAGTTACCCGCTACACTTTTCGGATTAGATTCGACGTACTATTCTGAACATATATACGCGCACGAAGGAGTGATGCGATGTCCGCCTACAAGAAGATGTTAGTTGCCATTGACCTGACCGAAGAAGCTCCCCAGGTGCTAAACAAGGCCAAGGCTGTGAGCGAAGCCCATGGCGCCGAATTGATGCTTATTCACGTGGTAGAGCCGGTCGGTTACGCCTACGGCGGCGATATCCCCATGGACTTGACCGAACTGCAGGATCAGCTGGACAAGGCGGCGCATGAGCAACTGGCAAGTTATGGCGACCAATACGGGATCCCCAAGAGCAGCCAGATCGTCACAGTAGGACGCCCGGAATCGGAAATTCACCGTCTGGCAAAAGAACAGCAGGTGGATATGATCATTGTCGGGAGCCACGGCCGAAAGGGATTTCAGCTATTGCTGGGATCGACCGCCAACGGCGTTCTGCACGGCACCGAATGTGACGTACTGGCAGTTCGGATCAACTGATCAGGTGAGTGCCCGGGAGGTTCTCCCGGGCTTCTGTCTGGCATTGATCAAGCAGGCATCTTTACTGCGCTTCCCCGCCCATCTTGGCTTCAAGCTTTCTGAGCTGACTCTCCAGCGAAAAGCTCACACTTGAAGCCATGGAGAAGAAGTTCAGGAGCGCCTTCAGATTGCTGTCACCCTTACAGACAGAGTGGATCCTCTGCCAAAGGGCCTGATTAACCAGCTGAAGCCGCTGATTCCTTTCCACCAGTCCTTTGAGTTCCCAGTCGGGCTCGTGATCATTCCGTTTGGCGAAGTATTGCTGCAGCAGGTAATGAGACACGCTCCGCATGATGAACTCATCGCTGTTGGCGAACGGCAGATGATGTATCGCCATTGGCTTAAGCTCAGCCAGAACCGGACAGCCGCTGGTCGCCATCTTGAGCCCCAGAAGCGATCTCAACGCCTCCTCCAGCGCCGTCTGTTTCACATAGCTGCGACGATCATCGGTTACGGTGACTTCAACCTTCTGGTAGGCGTCATCAGCCTGAAAAGCCTCCACCACCGGCAGGATTTCAGTTGCCGCCGGACAGTTTTCCGCCTCACTTGACTTCAGGGGGCAATTTGAACACTGGCAGTGCTCCAGTTTGACCCAGGAAGGCTGACTACCCGACGCTTTTGACGGCTGATCGGTCACCTTGAATTCAACGGCACGCCCGTCCTGAAACCTGAAACTGTAATTTACATTCATTGACTCGCCTGTTCCTCCAGCTCCATCCACCGCTCAATCACCTGCTCCAGACGGGCTTCCTTATCCGTCAACTCCTCAAGAGTGGCCGAGACTTCGTTCGGTGGGCCTGAGTAAAAATCTGCATCTGCGATTGTACTCTGCAGTCGGGCAATTTCCTGTTCCAATGCCTCAATTTTTCCCGGTAATTCGTCCAGCTCCAGTTTAAGCTTGTAACTAAGCTTTGCGGGCTTTGATTTTGTCGACTGGCCCACAGGTTTGGCGTCTGATTTCGCGTACTTACCGCTGTTATCGGAGCCGGATTGCTTGTCCTGCTTATCCGGCCGATTACCGGTGGCCTCAGATGGAAAACAGCCTCCCTGACGACGCCAGTCGCTGTAGCCGCCCACATACTCCCGGACTCGTCCCGATCCGTCGAGAAACACCGTTTCTGTCACGACATTGTCCAGAAACTCACGATCGTGACTGATGACGATAACGGTCCCTTTGAACTCCGCCAGCTGCTCTTCCAACAGCTCCAGGGTTTCTACGTCCAGGTCGTTGGTAGGCTCATCCAGCACCAGAATGTTCGCTGGCTTACTGAACAGCTTGGCCAACAGGAGCCGCGCCCTCTCCCCTCCGGAGAAGACTCTGACCGGCGACCGTGCGCGCTCGGGAGTAAACAGGAATTCCTGAAGATAACCCAGAACGTGCTTACTTTGGCCATTGATCTCAATAAATTCCCGGCCTTCCGAAAGATTGTCGAGCGCATTTTTGGTCAGATCCAGTTCGCCGCGAAGCTGGTCGAAATACGCCACCTGGAGATTGGTTCCAAGCCGCACCGAACCTTCCGTGGGCTCCAGATCCCCAAGCAAAAGACGAACGAGCGTGGTTTTCCCGGTTCCATTTTCACCAACGAGCCCGATCTTGTCGCCACGCATGACGGTCAGGTTCAGCTCACGAATAATATCAGCCTGATTTGAATAGCCGAATCCGGCATCCCGGGTCTCAACCACCAACTTGCCTGAACGCGCCGCATCTTCAACGGCAAAGCTGGCCGTTCCACCACGAACCCGACGTTGACGATGCTCCTCACGCATGGCCTTGAGAGCCCGAACCCGGCCCATGTTGCGGGTTCTCCGAGCCTTGATGCCCTGGCGAATCCAGGCCTCTTCCTGCTTCAAGCGCTTGTCGAAAAGGGCATTCTGACGCTCCTCCTCCTCGAGAGCTTTCTCCTTCAGCTGCAAATACTTGTCGTAGTTTGCCGCAAAACTGACAAGCTGCCCCCGGTCCAATTCCACAATCCGGGTTGCCATGCGGCGAATAAACGCCCGGTCGTGACTAACAAATAGCATTGCACCCCGGAACTGCCCGAGGGCTTCTTCAAGCCAGGCAATGGCGGGCACATCCAGGTGGTTCGTGGGCTCATCCAGCAGGAGAATATCGGGCTCACCGACCAAGGCTCTCGCCAGCAACACGCGGCGCTGCCAACCTCCGGACAGCGTATCCAGGCGACGCTCGGGATCGATACCGTACTGGGCCAGAATGGTGGTGACCTTCTGATCCAGGCGCCATCCATCCAGCGCCTCCAATCGCTCCTGAACCTTCATCATCCGGTCAAGACTGGCTTCATCAGCCTGTTGGGACAGACGGTGGAATTCAGTCAGCAGATCGCCCGTTTCCGGAAAGGCACCGGCAACCACATCGTAAGCTGTCCGAGCATCCTCTGTCGGCAGGTTCTGAGGAAGCACTGCCAGCACCGCGCCATCCTCCAGACGCACCAAACCACCATCGGAGACAACGTCGCCACTTACGATTTTCAGCAGGGTCGATTTGCCCTCCCCGTTCCGTCCCAGGAGACACACACGCTCACCGGCTTCCACGACCAGCGTTGCCTGATCAAGCAATGGCTGCATCCCGAAGGCCAGGGACACTGAATCCAACGTTAATAATGGCACGTTAGGTTTTACTCCGTTTTGGTGATTGTGACCGGATCGCCCACCCGGACCCGGCCTGCCGACTCGTGAATCGCGTTCATGCCGAAGATGACACCATCCTCGGTGCGCCGGTATTGCGACAGGGTTCTTAGCGGCTGGACAGAGCCATCCTTGACACCCGCATCCGGATCGACGGTTGTCATTACGCAGCGCGAACAGGGCTTGACCAGATCAAGCGAGATATCTCCCACGCCAAGAGCCCGCCAATGATCCTCCTCCCACGGTCCGGCGCCATCGACGACCATGTTCGGCCGGAACCGGCGCATCTCCACCGGCGTATCCAGGCGCCCGTTCAGCTCCTCGAGGGAGGCCCGGTTTGTTATCAGGAGGGGAAAACCATCGGCAAAACTGACGCGACGCAGATCCCGCACACGACTGGCATCCACCCTCCGAAAGGACTGATCAGGCATGAAGACAAATCTCCGGGGCTTGCCGCAAAAACGGCTGAGTGCTTCATTGACCTCAGGCTGAGCGACAAGGACCTGAACCCAATCTCGCCATACCAACGCTCTCAGGGAGCCCTTCCCGGGGCGGAGTAGATGCCGGCCCTGCCCCGGTATCTCGACTTCTACGTCACCATCAACCCGGGAAACACGGATCGTCGCGAGCTCAGGCTGGCTTCGCTGAGTCACGAAATTCCGATCCTCATCGATGATCATCCACCGCCGATCCCCGGCCGGACCGAAATCGTCCAGCACGAATTCCTGCACTGCGACACCTGCGAGGGATTTGACCGGATAAACCCAGAGCGAATGAACATTCATGTGGGAGCGCCTCCAGATCTGTCGTCATGCAGCATTTTGGGGGGGCGATTATACCTGAGCAGCCCGAGTAACGCCGAATTTGAGAGCTCCGGAAACGAAAAAACCCGGTTTCTTTCGAAACCGGGTTTTAAAATCTGGAGCGGGAAACGAGATTCGAACTCGCGACCCCAACCTTGGCAAGGTTGTGCTCTACCAACTGAGCTATTCCCGCAATGCTGAACGGTTGATACCGACAACGGAGGCGTATTCTACGGATCAGACGGCGGGCGTCAACCTCTTTTCCTAACTTTTTTATCGTGCTTTTCGCCCTGAACATAAACTGGTTATCGAACGACCAGAATTGGCCTTGGCATCATCGGGTCAGCCCTGATTTCCGGCAGCCTCAGCCTGGGTTGCCACATCGCCACCGTTACAATTCAGGAAACCCGAGCTGTGAAGCCATTCCTGGTCCGGGTAGTACTTGAACACCAGCTGACCGCCTTTAAGATTTTCCACCACCCGCTCTACAACCTCATTGTCGACAGCCGGACACCCATGACTCCGGCCAATCCGGCCGTACCTCGTCACCCAGGATTCATTCACGTAATCCGCACCGTGGATGACAATAGCCCGCTGACGGGCGAGATCATTAAAACCGGGTTCCAGACCATCAAGTCGCAGTGAATAGCCATGCTTGCCGTAATACGATTCGGCACCCCGAAACAGGCCAATACTCGACTGATGACTGCCCTCTATGTTGGAAAAATCCGTTGACTGGAACGTACCCGAGTTTTCGCCGTGAGCAACCAGATCCCTCAGCACCAATTCACCGCGAGCCAGATCGAATATCCAAAGCCGCTCTTCGCCGGAAGGCAACGAAAAATCGATCACCGCCAACCGTTCAGGCATCTCGACGCCAGAGGAGACGGCGCAACGGGAGGCGTTGAAGGCGCTATGAAGCACATCGCCATCAAGCATCGGGGCAGCCGAGGCCAAACGCGCCAGCAAGTCGTCGTCAAGAGTGGTGGCCATTGTTGGCAATGGAAAAACGGTACAGAGTGCGATCGCGAGACCAGGGCGCAAACATCGTCCCAAACAGAACATCCAGCTCCCCCAATAAAACGCTGGGGGCACGCGGATTGCGCACCCACCCCTCAAGAAGTGTCGCGCATTCTATCAGGCAAAATTGTTGCGCCGTTCAAGTTGTACAATTGCTATACAAATCGTTAAGAACATACAGTGTCAGATACTCCTAGACACCAACGCCAAGGGCCAGATCGACAATTCTGTCGACCGCTTTCTGGAGGGAATTTTCCTCGCCCTCGGGCAAGCCGAGAAGAATGTCGTACCCCATACCCAGAGCCACGTTCACGATCAACGCGGCATCCCGCTGGGGCAAAGGTGAGTCCAGGCGTTTTAACAGTTGCTCCAGCCCAGCCATCCAGGCCTGGCGATAGCTTCGCGCCAGCTTCGCCAGTCGCTCATCACGCAACGCCTCCATCAGAAAAACCTGTTCTGCAAGAATGCGCTCGCGCCCTTCCTTGAATTGGCTTTCCAAATAGGCCGTAGCAATAGCCGAAAGACGCCGGGCGATGTTCCAGCGGTCAGGGCTTGTCCGGGATAGCTGTTCTGGCGAATGGCTATCCAGAACCAGGTTTATCGTGTCATAGAAAGCCTGGAGGTCAGCGCTGGCCTTTTCTGCGAAAAACAGAAAGGCGTCACTGATCAGCTCATTGATGTCACGAAAGTAATACGTTGTGGCCGCGAGAGGGACACTCGCCTCTCTGGCAACCGAACGGTGTTTGATTCCGCGAATACCGTCCCGGGCAGCGATCCTCAACGTCGCCTCCAGTATTTCACGCCTGCGTACTTCGCTTTTTGCCCTTGCCACCCGACGCCCCCGGTAGCCGGGCGACTGCTCACCGTCGCTCAGATTTGACCTGATAGTCCATTCTCCGCCAGACCCCGCCTGTTCCTGTGCCATGTGCCGTTCCATCAGTGCTCTTCGCTGGTTTCCTGTAAAGTATGACGGAATGTGAGACCCCAAAACTTGATAGGCTCTGCAATTCTGACGCGCCGGAATGGTTAGCTTACTGACCGAATCGTCGGCCGCCGGAGAGGTAGGTTTTTTCCTCATCAGTCGAGGTTCGCCCAAGCACTTTGTTTCGATGAGGGAAGCGAGAGAAACGCTCGATAATGGCACAATGATCCCGCGCAGATTGGGCAAAGCTTTCCAGGAAATCACCGAGAATACCCGACGTAGAAGCAGACAGCTGTTCGTAGCACTCCACAGATATCCGCTGATCTTCGAGACGCTCCGAGTGCTGTAGCGGCATGTAGAGAAATGCCCGTTGAACCGGCACCAGAGAAATATCCTGCCCCTTGTTCATTGCCTGCCTGCAAAGCTTTCGGGCCTGGACGTCCTGATCAAAGGCCATGGCCGCACCCCGAAAGATATTCCGGGAGAACTGATCCAGCAGGATGATCTCAGCCAAAACTCCACCCGCTTCACTCCGCCAATGATCCAGGCCCTGTTCCGAGGCGAACAGAACCATGGAAAGAAACCGCCGGCGAATCTCCTGATCGAACCGTCGGTCGGACCGGAACCACCGGTTACGATGGTCACGGTCCGGCAACCCTTCACCATCCAGTTCTCCAAACCAGAAATCCAGAATCTCTTTCCAATCGAACATTAACCCTCACCCTGCTATTTTTAAGGTCTGCACACCGCTCTCGTGCGCGGTGGAGATTTACGACGGACCCCCGAACTACGATGACTCAGGAGAGCTGATGAGCAACCGCATTATTCTGTTGGCACACGGAAGCAGTGACAAGCGCTGGTGTGAGACTTTCGAGCATCTTGCCACTCCGACACTGAACGCGGTATCGGACTCCCGCATCGCCTATATGGAATTGGCGGAACCCTCGCTTGACGACATAGTGGCAGAAGGTGTGGCAGCCGGAGTGTCCAGGTTCACGATTGTGCCGCTGTTTCTTGCTGCCGGCCGACACCTTCGCAAGGATGTTCCGGCCATGATCAAAGCCCTTGAGGAATCGCACCAGGTGCACATTCACCTCGCTCCGCCCATTGGGGAGAACCCGCAACTTGGAGAGGCCATCAAAGACGTCGTGGTTCACCAACTGGCCGCATCGGACCAGTGAACAGAGAATTGATGGAGCACCTTGCGACAGGCGATACGACCATGGAGGACAAACCAGGTGAGTAAACGCATTCTGATTACCGGCGGCACCGGCTTCATCGGTAAGGTTCTTTGCCGGGAGCTGCTTGCGCGCGGCTATGACCTGACCGTCTTCAGCCGACAGGCCGCCGACGATGTCAGAGCCGGTTGCGGGCGGGTTGAGCCAACGCGGGATCTGAAGCAACTCCGATCCCACCCCGGCTTCCATGGTGTGATCAATCTGGCTGGCGAGGGTATTGCCGATAAACGGTGGTCAGACAAACGGAAGCAACAACTCCGCGATAGCCGCATCGGTGTAACCGAAACCCTTGTGGAAGTCATACGCACCTGGGAAACGCTCCCAGAAGTCCTGATCTCGGGTTCTGCCGTTGGTTTTTACGGTGACCAGGGGTCGTCGGTGGTTACCGAAAAGACCCCACCCCACGACGAATTCACTCATCGACTGTGCCGGGACTGGGAGAATGCCGCCTTGGCGCTGGGTGAAGACAAGGTCCGTATCTGCCTATCCAGAACCGGCGTTGTGGCAGGTCCAGGAGGCGGTTTCCTTGCCCGAATGGTGCCGCCTTTTAAACTGGGGCTCGGGGGCAGACTGGGGAGCGGGCTACAATTTATGCCGTGGGTGCACCGACAGGACGTTGTCAGAGCACTGATATGGATGCTTGAAAATAAGGACGCTGCCGGCCCGTACAATGTTGTCAGTCCAGAGCCGGCCACCAACGCCGAATTCACTCGCTGTCTGGGCAGAGTTCTCCACCGGCCGACGCTTTTCCCGGCTCCAGCCCCGGTTCTCAGGATTGCACTGGGCGAAATGGCCCGCCTGTTACTGACCGGGCAACATGCGATCCCGGCAAAGCTGACCGGACAGGGTTTCGAATTCCACTACCCCGAACTCGAGACGGCACTGGCGGATTGTGTGCAGTAAAGCGGAGCGGATGACCCGCAACGTATTTTTTTCAAAAAAGGCGTTGACACTCCCCGGAGCCTTACTTAATATACGCGCCACCTCGACGAGGCAAGGTTTTGAAAACGTTGCGTCCCCTTCGTCTAGTGGCCTAGGACTCCGCCCTTTCACGGCGGCAACAGGGGTTCGAACCCCCTAGGGGACGCCATTTCATTTCCTTTAATGGCAACCTTTTCTGAAAGGTTGTCAGACTGGCTTTCCGCCATGCTTCCGCTTTTCCGGCCCACGGCCATGCGCCTTCTGGTCTTTCATTACAAAGACCCCGACGCCGACAAAGAATCCCAGTACCAGCAGCACAGCAACAATCCCCGCGATAACGACAGCATCCATATACATTTTTTGCTCTCCAACCAATTAGTTACTTGATTGGGTTCAGATTACGCCGGCTTCGACCCGGAGGTATTGATCCATATCAACGGAACAGTTTCGAAAACCACACTCAAAACACTGAACCCCGACACATTTCTCTCGATTTTTCCTGTATTTGCAGGGCAATCAAAAGAAACTGCTGCTATAGTCGGAAAGGTAACGACACCTCCGTTCCCCTAAACCAGACTGGGTGGCAGAAGTTCACGGCATGCCAAAACTGTCGACGCGGCTCCAACGTTTTCGAAAAAGCTCTCCCCTGTCCTTCAGGCTGCTGGCGTGGATACTTTTGTTCAGCTCGGTCTTTACCCTGATCGCTTCGGGCATCCAGATTTACTCCGACTATCGCAAAGACCTCTCCCAAATTGATAACCGCATGATGGTTGTCGAATCAGGCTACGCGTCCAGCCTGGCCAGAAGTCTCTGGGCCCTGGACCAGAAACTGCTGCAAACCCAAATGGAAGGGATACTCAGTCTCCCGGACATCGTGCATTTAAGGTTGCGGATCGAGCCAGACTCCGAGCTGGTGATGGGCGATATTTCACGAGGCTCCCAAACCCGCTCCCACAGCTTCAGTCTGGTCCACCAGGGTGATGAGATGTTCAAGCTTGGCGAGCTGACGGTCACCGCGGACCTCGAACGGGTTTATAAGGAGATGGAACGAAAGGTCGGCATCATTCTGGCCACCCAGTTCCTGAAAACCTTCTTCGTCTCCATTCTGATCATCCTGATCTTCCAGCATTTCGTGACTCGACATCTGTCCACCATGGCGGCCTACGCACGCGATTTCAGCCTCGCCAATCTCTCGCGCCCCCTAGTCCTCGACCGGCCTGAAACGCCATCGAATCGCAATGACGAGCTGGGGCGAGTAACCGATGCCATCAATCAGATGCGGGAGCGACTGAACGACGATCTTGCTCGCCAGGAGCGGGATGCCGCCGAGATCCACAAATTCTCCAAAGCCATCGAACAGAGCCCCTCCTCGGTTCTTATCTGCGATCGTCAATGGCGAATCGAGTTTGCCAACCAGAAATTCACTCAGCTGACTGGCTATGACGCCAAGTCGATCATTGGCAAGCACCCCGGATCACTGGGCGAAAACGATGTTGAGAATCGCGAAAGCCGGCATCTGTGGCAATCCATCCGGCTTCAGGTACAGCGTGTCGGCGTGTGGCAGGGCGAAGTTAACAGCGTCAGGAAAAACGGGGAAAGGTTCTGGGAACAGTTGATCGTCACCCCCATCAAGGATGCTGCCGGCCAGGCCACCGGCTACCTGATTCTTGGGGAAGACATCAGTATTCGCAAACGCTACGAACAACAGCTATTGCGTCAGGCGAACTACGACATTCTCACGGGCCTCCCCAACCGCATGCTCGCGCTGGACCGGCTCAAGCTGGCCCTGGCCCAGGCGCGGCGTGAAAACACCCTGGTCGGGGTCATGTTCCTGGACCTGGACAATTTCAAACACATCAATGACACCCTGGGTCACGACGCCGGCGATAACCTGCTGATTGAGGCCGCGCGTCGAATTTCGAGTTGCCTGAGGGGCACCAGTACTGTGGCCCGGCTCGGCGGGGACGAATTCCTGGTAATCCTGCCGGGCCTGACCGGCCCCGATGCCTCCTCACAGGTAGCCGACCGCATCCTGAAGACGTTCGAGCCGCCGTACATTCTTAACGGCCAGGAAGTGTTCGTCACCACCAGCATTGGCATTGCCATTTTCCCGACCGACTCCGACAACAGCGGAACCCTGCTTCAGCATGCAGACGCGGCCATGTACCAGGCCAAACACAAGGGCAAGAGCGCCTACGCCCACTTTGCACCCGAGATGACCGAAGTTTCCCACGAACGGCTGCAAATGGAGTCACGCATGAGACGGGCGCTCGAGCTGCAGGAGTTCGAGCTGAACTTCCAGCCCATCGTCCATACCGATTCCGGCAATCTGTGTTCCGTCGAGGCCCTGTTGCGCTGGAACAACCCGACAATGGGCATGGTCATGCCCGACCGCTTCATTCCGCTCGCGGAGGAAACCGGGTTGATCATCCCCATCGGCGAATGGGTTCTTGAAGAGGCGTGCAAAGCGGCGGTCGAGTGGAAAAAGATAACCGGACGGGATGTGGGAATCTCCGTTAACGTATCGCCCCGGCAATTCCGCGACCCGGGCTTTACCGACGCAGTCATGCGCGCCCTGTCGAACAGTGGCCTTGCGGCCGACCAGCTTGAACTGGAAATAACCGAGCGTCTGATCCTCGACAATTCAATTGAAACGGCGGAAATCCTTCGCGAACTCGACCGGGCCGGCATTCGACTATCCGTGGATGATTTTGGGACCGGCTACTCGGCGCTCAGTTATCTGAAGAGCTATCCGTTCGACACCCTGAAAATCGATAAGTCGTTCGTGCAGGATGTCATGAAGGAGCCCGAGGATGCGTCCCTGGTCCGCGCTATCATCAATATGGCCCACAGCCTTGGGCTGCGCGTCATTGCAGAGGGTGTCGAGGAGGAACCTCAAACCCATTTCCTCAAACAGGAAGGCTGCGATTTCTCCCAGGGCTACTTCTACAGCCGCCCCCTGCCCGCGCGTGACTTCGAGAACTGGCTCAAAACCAATCAGCGCGTACAGATCTGATCCTCAGGACCTTGGAAACCATGGAAGCCAACATACTTGTCGTCAATTGCGGCAGTTCCTCACTGAAACTTGCGGTGTTCAACAGCCGCCTGGAGAAAATCGTATCGGCTCTGGCTGAGCGACTGGACACTGACGAGGCCTTTGCCCGCATCGCGGGTGTCGACGAGCCCACCGCTCTGCCTTCCGGTGCATCTCATCAAACGGCCCTGAGGGCATTGATGGACGCCTTCAGAAATCAGGGCACCCTCAAGCAGGATCCCGCTGCTATTGGCCATCGTGTTGTTCACGGCGGTGAAACTTTTCGGGAAGCCGCCTTGTTGGATGAAGACGTCATCAAATCCATCACCGATTGCTCGGGACTGGCGCCGCTGCATAACCCGGTAAATCTGTCTGGCATCTCCGCGACGCGCAACCTGTACCCGCATGTCCCTCAGGTTGCCGTTTTTGATACAGCATTCCACCAGACTCTGCCACCGAGAGCGTTTCACTATGCTCTGCCCGAGGCCTATTACCGGGACTGGGCGGTACGACGATACGGCTTCCATGGCACCAGCCACTATTTCATGTCCCGGGAAGCCGCCCGACTCCTCGATCGCACCCCGGCAACCACATCGATTATCTCTGCACATCTGGGCAATGGCTGCAGCATCAGCGCAATCCGCGATGGCATCAGTGTCGATACCAGCATGGGCCTGACCCCCCTGGAAGGTCTGGTCATGGGCACTCGCAGTGGCGATGTTGACCCGGGGTTGTTTGATTTCCTCGCCGGAAAAGGCATTCCCGCGTCCGAAGTTCATGAAGTTCTGAACAAAGAGAGCGGACTGCTCGGGCTGTCCGGCCAGTCCAACGATATGAGATCCCTGTGCGACCTTGCGGATCACGGACACAAACCCTCCGAACTGGCGATCGACGTTTTCTGTTTCCGGCTCGCCAAGTACGTAGGCGCCATGATGGCCTCCTTAACGACCCTGGATGCCCTGGTATTTACCGGCGGCATTGGTGAGAACAGCTCCCGGGTAAGACATCAGACCCTGAGCCACCTCCGGCTTTTGGGCTTCGAGCTCGATCATGATCTGAATAACTGCAACGGTCTATACAGCGACGGCCGCATCGATAGCGCCAGCTCCCGGTTTCCGGTACTAGTGATCCCCACCAATGAAGAATTGGTCATTGCCAGGGAAGCACTCCGCCTCGCGGAAACGACTCAAACGGTGTGACCACCTCCACCTATCAGGATTCCAATATGGCAAAAAGTCTCTTCATCGCACCAACTTCCATGAACTCCGGCCTCACTTCGGTCTGCCTGGGCCTGCTCCGGGCTCTGGAGCGGGTGGGCGTCAGCGTTGGCTTCTACAAACCTTTCCATCAGTCGGTCCATCAGGGAGAAACCCTGCACAACGATGGCAAGGACACCTCGGTTGAGTTCGTTCGCACCCGTAGTCATCTGCAGCCACCGGACCCCATCTCCCTGAAACAGGCCCAACACCTGCTTAATCGCGGCAAGTCCGACCTGTTGATGGAAAATATTGTCGGTGAATACCAGAGCGTCGCAAAAGACGTGGATGTCGTGGTCATTGAGGGTCTTGTCCCTGATCGGAGCGAAGCCTACATTGCCCGGCTGAATGTCGAGGTCGCCCGCAATCTGGGCTCCGAAGTCATCCTGGTGAGCACTCCGGATAACAGCAACGCCGCTACGCTGGACGAGGAACTCGACTTCTGGGCAAGGCTGTTCGCCGATCCCTCCGATCCAGACGTGATTGCCGTGATCCTCAACAAGGTCGGTGAGCCAGAGCGATCCGGCCTTTCACTGCAACGGTCGTCGGCGCCGACGCCGGACACAACGGATTACCGGCGGCAATGCAGGGTGTTCAGCGAAGACCGTTTCAGGCTCTTGGCGGAAATCCCGTGGCAACCGGACTTGTTGGCTCCGCGCGTTTCAGACATTGCCCGTGAACTTGACATTGATGTACTGAGCGAGGGGCAGATGCAGAACCGTCGTGTCCAGAACGTCTCTGTCTGCGCCAGAACGATCCCCAACATGACCGAAACACTCAAGCCTGGAACACTGCTAGTCACCCCCGGAGACCGCGAGGATATTGTGGTGACCACCGCGGTCGCGGCCCTCAACGGGGTTCCGCTGGCCGGCCTAATGTTGACGGGCGGGCTGATGCCCGACCCCCGAGTCATCGAACTGTGCCGACGGGCCCTGGACACAGGGCTGCCGGTGCTGGGTTCAGAGAACAACACCTATGAAACAGCGCATATGCTGGCGAATCTTTCGGCAGGGATTCCGGTCGACGACCCGGATCGCATCGAAAAGGCCATGGAAATGGTCGCCACCCGCATTGATACGGACTGGCTCCAGGCGCACCTGAAGGTCCAGCGCCAGAACCGGATGTCGCCACCGGCATTCCGCCATCAATTGTCCGAGCGCGCCCGCGCAGCAAACAAGCGAATCGTCCTGCCGGAAGGCAGCGAGCCGCGGACCGTGCAGGCAGCAATCATCTGCCACGAGCGCGGGCTGGCCCGTTGTGTCTTGATTGGAGATCCTTCCGAGATCCGAAACGTAGCCACCAATCAGGGGTTGACCCTGCCGGACGACATTGAGGTTATCAATCCGGCCGACGTTCGCAGCAATTATATCGCGCCCATGGTTAACTTGCGGAAGCATAAGGGACTGGCTCCGGATATGGCAGAAGCCATGCTTGAGGACAATGTGGTGTTGGGAACCATGATGGTGGCTCAGGATGAGGCCGATGGCCTGGTATCCGGCGCGATACATACCACCGCCAATACCGTCCGACCTGCCCTGCAGTTGATCAAGACCCACGAACACGCCAAGGTTGTGTCCTCGGTTTTCTTCATGCTTTTACCGGAACAGGTGGTCGTCTATGGCGACTGCGCCATTAATCCGGATCCCAACGCGGAGGAACTGGCCGATATCGCCATTCAGAGCGCGGAATCAGCAGAAGCGTTTGGTATCGATCCGGTGGTGGCCATGATCAGTTACAGTACCGGCGAATCCGGCACCGGTCAGGACGTCGACAAGGTACGGGAAGCGACCCGGATTGCCCGGGAACGTCGCCCCGACCTGATCATCGACGGGCCCCTGCAATACGATGCCGCTGCCATCGAGAGCGTTGCCAGGAGCAAGGCGCCTCACAGCAAGGTTGCGGGGAAGGCGACGGTTTTCGTGTTTCCGGACCTGAATACCGGCAACACCACCTACAAGGCCGTTCAGCGAAGCGCGAACGTGGTCAGTATTGGCCCCATGCTTCAGGGCCTGAGGAAACCCGTTAACGATCTGTCCCGCGGCGCCCTGGTGGAGGATATCGTGTTCACCATCGCACTAACCGCGGTTCAGGCAAAACAGGTGGCAGCGGCTAAATCGGAGTGAGTCGGGCCGGGTAAATTCGGCCCGGGATTACCGCTTCAGGCTTTTCTGACGGGTTTTCTTGATCCGCCTCCCCTTCTTCAGGTCGTTGTCTTTCTTGACCTTCTGACGGGGAGTGAGACGATCCACCTTGCCCGCGAACGGGTTTTCGCCCGCCTTGAATTCGAAGCGAATCGGAGAACCGGTTACCTTCAGAACCTTGCGAAAGGTATTTTCAAGATAACGTTTATAGGCCCCTGGCAAGGCATCCACCTGGTTACCGTGGACGACAATCACCGGGGGATTCGATCCACCCTGATGGGCAAACCGGAGCTTGATTCTGCGGCCGTGAACCATGGGTGGCTGGTGCTGGGCAACGGCATCCTGAAGGATCGCGGTTAAGCGATTCGTCGGCCACTTTGCCATGGCCGACTCGTAGCAAGCCTGGACGGATTCGTACATCACCCCAACGCCCGAACCGTGAAGCGCAGAAATATAGTGTTTGTCGGCGTAGTCCAGAAAATCCAGGCGGCGCTGTACCTGCTCCTTCACCTTGGCGCGGTCCTCCGGATCCATCCCATCCCACTTATTAACCGCAATGACCAGCGAACGTCCGGCATCAAGGACAAAGCCGATGAGATGAAGATCCTGGTCCACCAGCCCTTCCCGGGCATCTATGACCAGGATGACGACGTGGGCATCATCAATCGCCTGCAGGGTCTTGATGATCGAGAATTTCTCAACCGTTTCCCGGACGTTTTTTCGGCGACGAACGCCTGCGGTGTCGATCAGGGTGTATTCGTGCCCCTGCCGCTCATAGGGAATATAGACACTGTCCCGGGTGGTGCCCGGCATGTCGTACACCACGACCCGGTCTTCGCCGAGCATCCGGTTGACCAGTGTTGACTTGCCCACGTTGGGGCGACCCACCACGCCGATCCGGATGCCGGGGTATCGATCGGCACGATCCTCTTCCTCGCGCTCTTCCTCGGACGGCAGCAACAGTTCGAGCATGGACCGAATCCCACGGTTGTGGGACGCTGCAATCAGGAAGGTCGAGTCGAAGCCGAGACTGTAGAAGTCTGCTGCCGCAATGTCTGGATCCTGACCGTCGGTTTTGTTGACGACCAGGTGGGCCTGCTTGCCGGAGCGCCGAAGGTGGTTGGCAATGGTCTCATCACCAGCCGTCAGACCGGCACGGCCATCCACCAGAAACAACACAATGTCGGCCTCTTCCACCGCCTGCAAGGACTGCCGGGCCATTTCCGCGTCCAGTCCCTGTTCGTCCCCGGTCAGGCCGCCAGTGTCAATAACGATGAATCGCTGACCCTCATAGTTGCCCTCACCATACTTCCGGTCACGGGTCAGTCCCGGAAAATCCGCGACCAGGGCGTCCCGGGATCGGGTCATCTGGTTAAACAGGGTCGACTTGCCAACATTCGGGCGGCCGACCAGGGCAATTACTGGGGTCATAATAAGTCGCTATGCAAAAAGGAAAACAGCCCGGTTGCTGTACCGGGCTGGAAAGTGTTCATTCAATGGGCCGGATCCTGAGAACCGCCATGTCACCGCTGTTACCGTAAACGAGCAGGTTACCATTGCTCAGGCGTTGTGCCGGTACGCGTATACCCTCATCATCGAATTCGAGCCGCCCCTGCAGGCTGCCGTCTTCCCGCGAGAGAATATGCAGGTAACCCTCGAAATCCGAGGTAACCAGGTAATCGTCCACCACCATGGGTTGCGTCAACTGACGCCAGGACAGTCGGTCCTGGACCCAGAGTTCGCGGCGGTCGGAGCCCCGCAACGCCACTATGTCACCGTTGGCCGATGCCAGGTAGATTTCACCATTGCCGATCATCGGCGGATACAGACTGGATGCCTTACGGCTCCAGATTTCCTGACCGGTCCTGATGTCCACCAGGGCCAGCTTGCCCTGATACCCGACGACCAGCACGGCCGAATCGAGCACCAACGGCTGGCCGGTAATATCTACCAGTCGCTCCAGTTCGGTTCGCCCCTGGGGTTGCCCGACCTCATACTGCCAAATTGGCTGGCCGGCCTCTGCACTCAACGCAATGAGCTTGCCGTTGGCAAAAGATGCAAGGACCACGTCACCACCGACCAGTGGCGCCGCCGCGGCTCGAATCGACAGAACCGGAACCACACCGTCGTACTGCCAGAGCTTCTCACCACTCGTCGCATCAAACGCCAGGACGCGACCATCGGTAGTCTGGGCAACCACCAACTGGCCATTGGATTGGGGGGTTGCAAGAACTTCCGTCGGCAATGGCGCACGCCATAGTTCGCTACCGTCCTCCCGGGAGAGCGCCAGAAGATCGGCCTCTCTCGTGGCGAGATAAAGCCGCTCACTGTCACCGCCGACCCCGGCAAAAATTCGATCGTCAAGTTCGGTCTCCCAGACCACCTTGCCGTCGGCAGCCTGCACCGCATATAGCTCGCCATCAGCAGAGGCCGCATAGAGGATATCGCCAGTATTCAGGGGCGACAGGTAGAGAAAATCCTCGTCATGACCGTCGCCAACCGACATGCTCCACACCGACTTGAACTCCACGGAGCTTTCAATGTCAGGGACCGGAACGGGCTGCTCAAAAGTGTCGGTGGTACTACAACCGGTCAGCCCCACGACAGCGAGCAAACCGCTCACAAGTCCGGCACGCACAAACCTGTTGCGATGGAATCGCATCAGGCGTCCTCCCCGACACCGAGATCCGACAGCTTGAGCTGCAAGAGGCCACTGCGACCCTGCTGACTCTGCTCGCGCGCTGCCAGATAGGCTTCACGTGCGCCTTCTTTGTCGCCCTGCGCCAAAAGAATATCTCCGCGGAGCTCAGAAAAAATCGCTTCGAACGCATCCGCGCTTGTCGCGGAGTCGATGGTAGCCAGCGCATCCTCGTAGTGTCCCGCCTCAAACTGGGCGCGCGCCAGGCGGCTTCGAACCACCAGGGCCAACGCCTGATGCTCACCACTCTGGTCGAGTGCCCAGGTCAGGGAATCGATCGCCGCCGCCGAATCATCGTCCATCAGTTGCTGCTTCGCGAGAATCAGGTTGCCGTAGACCGCATAGGCACTGTCGGAGTAATCCTCCCGCAGAGTTTTCGCCACGAACTTCACGGTCTCTCCGCTGTTTTCGTCGGCCTGCTCACTGAAGGCATTCAGAAGGTTGGCGAACTGGTTGGCGGCTTCCGTGCGTTGCTGTGCCTGATGGTTCTGCCAGGCCTGCCAGCCAAAAACGATGGCCAGGGCGGCACCGATACCGATCAGCAGCGAGCTGCCATTTTTCTTCCACCAGTCCTTTATTGCCTGGACCTGTTCTTCTTCGGTGCGCAGTTCAGCCATGGTGACTCCTGTAGTCGAATGCTTTGCTTTTGTTTAAGTTTGGTTCAGTTCTTGAGCGCTTCAGCCAGGGCCGGAGCAAGGTCATTCCGGGCAACCTCTCGCTGGGGCTCATCTGACCGCAGGGGTTTGAGTCCGGCGGTGCCGTTTGCCACCTCGTTCTCACCGAGGATAACGGCGTAGCGGGCCCCGCTCTTATCGGCCTTTTTCATCTGGCTTTTAAAGCTTCCGCCGCCACAATGGGACACGACCACGGCGCCCGGCAACGCGGCACGGAGTTCTTCCGCAAGTGCCAGTGCGGGTGCCATGGCGCTATCGCCCATTGCAGTCACATATACATCTGCATTGTTGTTTACATGCTCTGGAATGAGACCCAGAGTCTCCAGCAACAGAATCAGCCGCTCAAGGCCCAGCGCGAAACCAACCGCCCGCGTCGGCTTCCCGCCCAGCTGCTCCACCAATCCATCATAACGTCCACCCGCGCAGACAGTGCCCTGTGCGCCCAGGCTGTCGGTGATCCATTCAAAAACCGTTTTGCCGTAGTAATCAAGGCCACGGACCAGCGCCGGGTTCACCGAATAGGTGATTCCGCCCGCATCCAACAATTCCCGCAGCCGGTCGAAATGGGCCAGGGACTCCTCGTCCAGGTAGCTATCAAGTTTCGGTGCATCTTCCAGAATTTTTCGGGTCGACGGATCCTTGCTGTCCAGGATTCGCAACGGATTCGTATCCAGCCGACGCTGGCTATCGGCATCGAGATCAGCCTTGTACTGGCTCAGGTACCCGACCAGTGCCTCTCGATAGACCTTGCGGGCTTCCGAGGTGCCGATGGAGTTGATTTCCAGGCGGGTGTGTCCGGCCAGGCCAAGCTCTTTCCAGAGCCTGGCTGTGAGGACCAACAACTCCGCATCGATATCGGGGCCCGCCATCCCAAAGCACTCCACACCGATCTGGTGGAACTGGCGATAGCGCCCCTTCTGCGGGCGTTCATGACGGAACATCGGGCCCGTGTACCACAACCGTCGGGTCTGATTGAATAACAGACCATGCTCTTCGGCGGCACGTACACAGCCGGCCGTTCCCTCGGGCCTCAATGTCAGGCTGTCGCCATTACGATCGTCGAAGGTGTACATCTCCTTCTCGACGATGTCGGTGACCTCGCCGATGGAGCGTTTGAACAGTTCGGTCTGTTCAACAATGGGCATCCGGATTTCCTGATACCCGTATTGGCCCAGTACCTTCCGCACCGTGTCTTCAACAAACTGCCAAACGGGCGTCTGCTCCGGCAGGATATCGTTCATCCCGCGAATTGCCTGAATCTTAGCCAAGTTAAACCCTTAAACGTATCTCTGGATAATAGTGACGGGAAACAGACGGAATCAGCTACCCGAGCGGGCGATGATTGCGTCTTCCTCGTCTTTGCGCCGGGCGACTTCTTCGCGAATCAGGCGCTCGAGGTCGTCGGTCAGCGTTGTGTTATCAAGTTTCTGGTTCGGCTTCCCCGCCATATAGAACAGGTTTTTGGGACTTCCCCCGGTCAAACCGATGTCCGCCTCTTTGGCTTCGCCCGGACCATTTACCACGCAGCCTATGATGGCAACATCCATAGCTGTGTTTACATCTTCCAGGCGGGCCTCAAGGTCGTTCATAGTCTGAATGACATCGAAATTCTGGCGGGAGCAGCTCGGACAGGCAATGAAATTGATTCCTCGGCTGCGCAGGCGGAGGCTCTTCAGGATGTCATACCCAACCTTGATCTCCTGAACAGGATCAGCAGCCAGGGAGACTCGGATTGTGTCACCGATACCATCCATCAGCAGCATGCCCAGACCGATGGACGACTTCACGGTTCCAGAGCGGAAGCCGCCCGCCTCGGTGATGCCAAGGTGCAACGGCTGCTCAATTTGAGCCGCAATGTTGCGGTAGGCCGCCACGGTCATAAACACTTCGGAGGCCTTGAGGCTTACCTTGAAGTCCTGGAAATCGTGGCGGTCGAGAATGTCAATGTGCCGCATCGCGGACTCGACCAACGCCTCCGGTGTTGGCTCCCCGTATTTCCTCTGCAGCTCCTTTTCCAGGGACCCAGCATTCACACCAATGCGAATCGGGATGTTTTTATCCCTGGCGGAACTGATAACCGCACTGACCCGGTCTTCACGGCCTATATTGCCGGGATTTATCCGAAGGCAATCAACGCCCAATTCCGCCACTCGCAGCGCAATCTTATAGTCGAAATGAATGTCCGCTACCAGCGGAACGGAGACCTGCGCCCTGATTTTCCCGAACGCTTCTGCAGCATCCATGGTCGGAACCGACACCCGCACGATATCCGCGCCGGCATCCTGAAGCGCCCGAATCTGTCCGACGGTGGCATCCACATCACAAGTACTGGTGTTGGTCATACTCTGCACCGCAATCGGCGCATCACCACCCACAGGTACATTGCCCACCATGATCTGGCGGGATTTGCGTCTAACGATCGGAGATTCATGTTTCATGGGTTACTGACCGATTTCAATAAGTTCATCAAGTTTCAGATCGTCAGGGTGAACTCTGAACGATTGTTTACGACGCGAAAATCGCCCATATCCACTGGCTCATCCTGGAAACGGATCGAACCAACAGCGTCAACCGCGCCAATCACTACCCTGAGTGGCAAGTCACCGGATACATCTATCCGGTCTCCACTACGTTGCAGCGAATTGACCAGCCGGTTTCCGGCAGCATCGCTGACCTGAACCCAGCAGTCATCGGTAAAGGTGATCTGTAACCTACCGGTATCCGTCACCACCACCGGCTCTGCCGGATCCTCCATTACCGGATCCGTTGACTGGCTAACCACGGCCGGTGTTTCTATCGAATCCGCTACACTTTCCCCGGCGACTGGCTCATCCATTACCGAGTCAGCCGTTAAGGTTGGCTGACTGTCGACCGGCTGCTCAGGAACTGATGCCTCTTCAACCGGGTCAACCGCCACGCCCTCAGATTCCATATTGGAATCCGATGTTGCCGGGGCATCGGCACTCGGGCTGACAGCCTCATCAGCCTCGGAGGCGGCGGATTCCGGTTGGCTTTGGAGCCCGTTGCTCACAGGCTCCTCCTGTTCTTGCACTTGCTCCAGGTTTTGGTCTTGTTCTTGCTCCGCCTCATCCACGACCGCAGAAGGTATCAGTGACTCAGACCGGGGTAATACGAAGGTGAACACCAGATAGCCAGCAAGCGCTACGACACCCAGCAAAAGGGTTGACTTGGCAGCACGACGCTTTCTCCGACGTCGGCGTTCGATATCGACCAGGGGATTGGCTTCAAACTCCTGTTCCCGCTTCTGACGCATCGGTTCGAGTTCGCGGTCGAGATCAGCAATGATTTCATTGGCATCCAGGCCCACCTGCTTCGCATAGGCCCTGACATACCCTTTCAGAAAGAGTTCACTGTCAATCTGGTGGTAATCCCCTGCCTCGATAGCCTGAATCACCGCGGGTCTCAGATGCTGGGCCTTGGCAACGTCTCCGGCACTCAGGCCTTTCAGTTCACGCGCACGCTGCAGCTGCTGCCCTACAGGATCACTGCTCGTTGGCTGGGAGGTCTCTTCACTGGTCATTAGAAATCAGCACCTTATATTGTTGGTATTCGACTGACTCCGGGAAATTATTCTTTAGCTGCAATGCCAGGCTTGCTTCCTGATTGCGATTTTCCAGGTGCCGGGCAATGCGAATTCCGGTCAACAGACTTTCAGGTGAGTGACGCAGACGATCGTTTCTCTGCATCATTGAAGAAAGACGAGCGTAATAGCGCGCTGCCGCGTCGTAGTCCCCCTGATCTGCCAACACACGGGAAAGCGCCAGCAAGGAGCGGGCATCGCCCCGGGATAATTCCACTGCGCGGCGATATGACGTCGCTGCATTGTCGAGCTCATCCAGACGCTCCTGCGTCATTCCGAGGTTGAAGAAGACGGAACCCCGGTCCTTGTATTCGGTGTCCCTTGACGCCGCGCGAAACTGATCCCGGGCATCGTCCATGCGCCCCTGGCCATAAAGAAAGGCGCCATAATAGACGCGGGCACGGGTATAGCCTTCATCTGCCGCTATCGCCTGTTTGAAACTGGATTCCGCAAGCTCAGCTTCACCTTCGGCATTGTAAACAAGCCCCATCGCAGCCCGCGCGGCGGAACTGTCGGAGTCGAGATCCAGTGCCCTTTCAAGATGGTGACGCGCACGATCAAGATTACCTTGGCCTATATAGGCAGTGGCCAACTGAACGTAATCATCGATAGCTTCCTGGCGATCCGCCTCGCGGGAGAAACGACTGTCCGTTGTGGTAACGCAACCTGTGACAAACAACGCGGCGACCATCAGGGCCACGACAGAAAAACGCCAGTTCGTCGATCTATATGTCACAGTTTCGCATTCCTCGCTTGGACTTGTTGTCGGTACCGCGTCAGGGATTAACCTGCTGGACCTCGATGTATCGCTTACTCCGGCGGGTACGGTCCTCGACCTTGCCGACCAATTGCCCACATGCCGCATCAATGTCATCGCCACGGGTCGTTCTTATGGTGGCAATGTGTCCGGCCTCATTAAGCACGGTCTGGAACCGGCGGGTTGCATTCATACTCGGCCGGCGGAAATCACTTTCCGGGAATGGATTGAAGGGTATCAGGTTGATCTTACAGGGGAGATCCCGCAGCAGCACCGCAAGTTCACGGGCGTGTTCCGGCTGATCGTTCATTCCCTCAATCACGGTGTATTCAATCGTGGCTTTGCGCTTGTCAGGTAAGCGGGCGAAGTACCGTTTGGTGGCCGCAAGCAGTTCCGAGATCGGATACTTTTTATTGAGCGGCACCAACTTGTTACGAAGTTCATCATTCGGGGCGTGCAGGGAAATAGCCAGTGAAACATCGGTAACTTCCGAAAGGCGATCAAGAGCCGGGACAACACCGGATGTACTCAGGGTCACCCTGCGCTTCGATATGCCGTAAGCCAGATCCTCCATCATGAGATTCATGGCATCGACCACGTTGTCGAAGTTCAGCAGGGGCTCCCCCATGCCCATCATGACGACGTTGGTAATGGGCCGGTCTGGACCGGGCTCAAAGGGCATGAAGGCCTTACGGGCCACCCATACCTGACCGATTACCTCAGCAGCCGTGAGATTACGGTTAAAGCCCCGCTTTCCCGTCGAGCAGAACGTGCAGTCCAGGCTGCAACCGATCTGGGAGGAAACGCAGAGCGTTCCACGCTCGCCATCGGGAATCAGCACCGTTTCGACATTGTTGCCGTTGTCCATGCGCATCACCCACTTGCGGGTGCCGTCTTTGGACGTTTCGTCGTAGACCACTTCCGGCCCACGAATCTCTGCCACTTGCTTGAGCTTTTCCCGGAGCGCCTTGCTCATATTGGTCATTTGATCGAAGTCATCAGCGCCCCGCTGATGAATCCACTGCAGAACCTGGGTGGCACGAAAACGCTTCTCCCCCAGGGAATCAAAGAAAGCTTCAAGTTTGGCTTTCGGCATCCCCAGAAGATTGGTTTTTTCAGCGGCCGCTGTCATTTCATAACCTCGATCAGATAACCAATTCGGGGGCGGCCACCGACCGCCCCCGATCAACAGGATCAGCCGCGCGGACAGATCTCGTTGTCGTTAAAAAAGTACGCGATTTCACGCTCTGCTGAAGCAGCAGAGTCAGAGCCGTGAACGGCGTTTGCGTCAATGGAAGATGCGAAATCAGCACGGATAGTGCCCGCGTCCGCTTCCTTCGGGTTGGTTGCACCCATCAGATCACGGTTCTTGAGGATTGCTCCCTCACCTTCCAGAACCTGAACAACAACGGGACCGGAGGTCATGAAGGCCACCAGATCGTTAAAGAACGGGCGCTCTTTGTGCTCGGCATAGAAACCTTCCGCCTGCTCCTGGGTCAGGTGCATCATTTTGGCGGCAACGATCTTCAGTCCAGCTTTCTCAAAACGGCTGTAAATTTCGCCGATCACGTTCTTCGCAACTGCATCGGGCTTGATAATAGAGAGCGTGCGCTCATTTGCCATGATCTTTCTCCACTAGGGTTCGGGTTAAAATTCCGGCCTGCGATTATACGCAGTCCAAGGGCGACTGCCTACCGCACTGCTCGCAGGCGGCTAACAACATCAACTATTTGCGAACTGGCAAAGGCCACTTCTTCGGCCGTGGTAAATCGGCCGAACGAAAATCGAAGCGCACGGTGAGCCTGCTCATCACTCAAACCAATACCGCGCAGGACAAACGACGGTTCAATCGTCGCCGAAGCACAGGCTGAACCTGACGAAACCGCCAGATCCCGCAAACCAAGCATCAGCGACTCGGCCTCCACGCCGTCAAACGACAAATTGACAATGCCCGGCACGCGGAATTCGCTGCTTCCGTTGAGACTGACGCCATCGAGACCCTCAAGACCACCAAGGAAGGTTGCTCGCAGCCGTTCCAGCTCCTCGGCCTCCGACCCGAGACGCTCTTGGGCAATGGCGAACGCCGCGCCCATCCCCACAATCTGATGCGTCGGGAGTGTTCCGGAGCGCATGCCGCGCTCGTGACCACCACCATGAATCTGGGCCTCAATCCGCACATCGGGCGAACGCCTTACGTAAAGGGCGCCCACCCCTTTGGGCCCGTATACCTTGTGCCCCGACAACGACATCAGATCTACCGGCATAGCCGAAACATCAACCGGCATTTTGCCGGCCGCCTGCGCAGCATCAACATGAAAGAGAACGCCCCGGTCACGGAGTTCGCGACCAATCGCCGCAATATCGGTGACAGTTCCCAGCTCGTTATTGACCAGCATCAGGCTGACCAGAACCGTATTGTCGCGCAGGGCATCAGTCACCTGCTCCGCACGGATCCGGCCGTCACGATCCGGCGCCAGCCAGGTCACTTCCACGCCATGCTGCTCAAGCCACTGACAGGTATCAAGTACGGCTTTGTGCTCAATGGCCGAGGTCACAATGTGAGCACCCGCCCGACCTGCAACCGCACCTTTGATGGCGAGGTTGTCCGACTCGGTGGCGCCAGAGGTCCAGACAATTTCTCTGGGGTCCGCGTGAATCAACTGCGCGACCTGCCGGCGGGCTGCCTCTACCGCCGCTTCGGCCTGCCAGCCAAAGGCGTGTGAACGTGAGGCCGGGTTCCCGAAAACGCCATCAGGCGTCAGGTACTTGACCATTTCTTCGGCAACAGACGGATCAACGGGCGTCGTCGCCGCATAATCCAGGTATACGGGCTTTTTCATGGTATCAAGGAGTATTGGTTCAGGCCGGCGCCTGATCAGACAGGCGTTCGGTATTAATCGTTTCAGAACCGCTGTCAGATTGACGGCGGTTCTGCCGATCCGCAACCTGGCGGATTTCATGCTTTTTCATCAGGTCGCCAAGGCTGATTTCACTCAGGAACTGATGAATCTGGTCACTCAGATCAGACCATAGATGATGGGTCAGACACTTCTCGCCTTTCTGGCAATCCCCCTTGTTACCACACCGCGTGGTATCCAGGGATTCGCTGACGGCATCCACGACTTCGGCAATAAATACCTGTCCAGCATCACGGCTGAGGCGATAGCCACCTCCCGGGCCGCGAATACTGATCACCAGGTTCTGTCGGCGCAGACGGGAAAAGAGCTGCTCCAGGTAGGAAAGTGAGATTTCCTGACGGGCTGAAATGTCAGCAAGACTCACCGGCCCCTGGTCTCCATGCAGAGCCAGGTCCAGCATTGCCGTGACGGCATAGCGGCCTTTGGTGGTCAGCTTCATAGCATCAGCCCCGTGATGGGAATGAATCTCGAATTACAGCAGCGAGTATGAATTGACCCAGTAATTCAGTCAAGTATTCACCCCCGGGTCTCTTCGCTCTCGTCACGAACGCAGTCAAAGTCCTCTTCCTGCAGTGGCGGCAACTCACCATTCTGGTATTCGCTGTTTACCTTGCGCAGGGCCTTGCACATGTTTTCGATCCGATCATCTACCGCATGCATGTGATCCAGCAACGAGCGAACAGCCCGCGCCACCGGGTCGGGCATTTCCTCGGTCACGCCGTAGGCATCGAATCCCATCCGCTCTTCCATCTCCTTGCGACGTACGTCGTCTTCGCTCTGTCGCTTGATGATGATTCGCCCGGGAATACCGACAACCGTTGCACCGGCCGGAACTGCCTTGGTAACCACCGAATTTGAACCGACCTTGGCCCCGGCACCCACTTCAAAAGGCCCCAGTATCTTGGCACCGGCGCCCACAACCACACCGTCTCCGATCGTTGGGTGCCGCTTCCCTTTGTTCCAGCTCGTTCCGCCCAGCGTAACGCCCTGGTAGAGCGTGACATCGTCTCCGATCACAGTGGTTTCGCCGATAACCACACCCATACCATGGTCAATGAAGAACCGCCTGCCGATGGTTGCACCGGGGTGGATCTCGACGCCGGTCAGCCAGCGGGCAATGGTGGAGATCGTACGAGCAATCCACTTGAGCCCCAAGCGCCAGAGCCGATGAGCCAGTCGATGGAATAGCAGCGCGTGCAGGCCCGGGTAGTTGGTCAGGACCTCGAAGGTATTCCTGGCCGCCGGATCCCGGTGAAAAACGCTGTTGATGTCTTCCCTTAAACGCTCAAACATGGCCATTATCCTGCCCCGCCGCCTTCGTATCGGCCTCGGTTAATTTATTGTCGCTCCGGGCGCCGGCGGCTTTTTGCACCGACGTCAGTATGCCCCTGAGTATATTGATTTCCATCTGGTCCAGTCTCGCGCGCTGAAACAGTCGCCGCAAGCGCGTCATGAGCTGGCGCGGATTCTCCCTGCGGTGAAAGTCTACATCCACCAATACCTGCTCAAGGTGTCCGAAAAAGCCTTCAACGTCATTGACCGGAGCAGGAGGAACGTCCCAACCCGGATCACCCGGCGCCGTCATCGGCTTTAGGTATGGGCTGCCCTCTCCACCTTCAAGGCCGCGCAGAAAATGCATCCTCAATTCATAGCACATCACCTGAACGGCCATCGCCAGGTTAAGGGAGCTGTAATCCGGATTGGAGGGGATGTGAATATGGTAGTGACAACGTTGCAGCTCTTCGTTACTCAGCCCGTGGTTTTCACGACCAAACACCAGCGCCACCGGGCCGTTCAGTGCGTTTTCCGAAGCCGCCACAGCCGCTTCCGGAGGCGCAATGACAGGCCATGGCACCTTACGCCCCCGAGCACTGGTGCCCATCACCAGCACGCAGTCCGCCAGGGCCTCGTCCAGGGAAGAAACGACATGGGCTCGATCCAGGATATCGGATGCACCCGAGGAACGAGCGTAAGACGTCTCATCTGGAAACGAATTCGGATTCACCAGCCATAGGTTCTCGAGCCCCATATTCTTCATGGCCCGGGCCACCGCGCCAATATTGCCGGAATGGGAGGTCTCGACCAGAACAATTCGAATCTGGTCCTGAAAAGTGTCAGTACCCTCCAGGGGGAGTGCCGGTTTGTGCATTGGTTACGGGTCCAGGCTAGATTGATAAAGATGGGGATGATACCAGAAAAGGAACGCATCCCGCCCGTCCGGAGATGCCGTAATCCACTGGTATCCGTGCTATTGCTAAGTCAAAAAACATACAAGCGACCTGATCTTTTGCTATCATGGCCGGCCTTCACACACCCGGATAATGAACACTCAGATGCAACCAGCTATTAAAATGGCCCTGCGCGTCGCGCGTCAGGGGTCCGACTATCTGAAAGCCCATTTCGAGCGCCAGGAACCCACCGGCAAAGACGACGAAGAACGCCGTCGCCAACTGGACCGGGTCGAGCAGTCGATCTACGACAACTTTGCGGAGCAACTCGAAAAGGCCTACAAGGACCACAGCATCGCCCCTCTGAACGAAGCGAATGCGGGTACCAGCGAACGAAGCTGGCACGTTTTCCCGGTCCTTGGTCGCGAAAACTTTCTGAGAGGCATCCCGGAATTTGCCCTGGCCCTGGCCCAGAAGAAAAACAACCGCACCGAAAACCTCCTGGTCATCAACCCGATTACCGGCGAAGAGTATTCCGCCAGTCGCGGTCACGGTGCTGCACTTAACAGCCGACGGGTTCGGGCATCCGACGTCAAACATGCTCAAAAGGCGGCCATTGCCACCAACCTGCTGGACCAGACCCGCAAAAGCGAAGACACCCAGCTGTGGGGCGAGATGGCTTCCGTCCTGGCCCGTGAATCCGCCATGTTCCGCACATCCGGCTGCGTGGTTCTGGATATTGCCCGGGTGTCTGCCGGCAATCTGGACGCTGCCGTTATCTTCCGCCCGGAGACGGTGGATCTGGATCTCGGCGTGACCCTGGCCATGGAATCAGGCGCTCTGACCGGCGACTTCTCCGGCAATCCTTCCACTGGTAACGCCCGTCAACTGGTAGTGGCGAACCCCAAGCTGTTCCGGGAAGTCCTGAAAGCACTTCACCCCTTCCGGGGTCGTCTGCCCCGCTAACAACCAGCGAGCAGGCACAAAAAAAACCGCCTTCCCGAGGGAACGGCGGTTTTTTTGTTTCCAGGGAACCGGTTACATCCGGTTCAGCCACTCCGGTGGCTCCTCCTCTTCCTCGGCATCGGCGGCTCCCTCTTTTGTCGGGAGCGCCAGGTCCTCTCTCGATACGCCGAACGCAATCAACAGGTTTGCAGACACGTAGATGGAGGAGTAGGTACCGACGACCACACCGATAATCAGCGCCAGGGCGAAGTTATTGATCGCCTCGCCACCGAACAGATACAGCGCAAACAGAACCACAAGGGTGGTGCCCGACGTGTTGATGGTCCGACTGATGGTCTGGTGGATGGAGGTATTGATGACGTGCCAGGAGTCCCCTACGCGCATCTTGCGAAAGTTTTCCCGGATCCGGTCCGCCACCACGATGGTATCGTTCAGGGAGTAACCGATTACCGCCAGCAACGCGGCCAACACGGTCAAATCGAAGGTCCACTGGAACAGCGCAAACACCCCCAGGACAATGATCACATCGTGGGCCAGGGGCAGAACGGAGGCGATACCGAACTTGAACTGGAAACGCATGCCGACGTAAATCAATACAACGGCCAGGGCAAGCAGCAAACCAAGGCCACTATCTTCCCTCAACTCCTCCCCAACCTGGGAGCCGATGAACTCTGAGCTGATCAGCTCGAGTTGCTCGCCCCCGGCGGTCAGCGCGTCCGTAACCTCGACCGCCAGTTCATCATTACCTGCTTCGGCGAGTCGTACCAGCACCGTCGTATCAGCACCGAAGTTCTGCACCACGAACTGCTCGTAGCCGGCCTCGTCCAGGGTGGAACGGATCTGGTCCAGCGCCGGCGCTTCGGCGTACTCGAATTCGACCGACGTGCCGCCGGTAAAATCCATTCCCAGGTTCAAGCCCCGAACCGCCAGCAACACCACGGAGGCAACCAGCAACGCAATCGAGAGAACGGAAGCAGGCTTCCGCAAACCCATGAAATCGAATGGTTTCTTCTCGTGTTCAGACATTTGCCAGCTTTCCTCCGATCGACAATTTCTCGATCTTGCGACCGCCATATACGAAATTCACGATGCTGCGACTCACCATCAGGCCCGAGAACATCGAGGTCAGGATACCCAGGCAGAGAGTTACCGCGAACCCCTTAACCGGGCCCGAGCCCATGGCAAACAGTATGACCGCGACCAGCAGGGTCGTGATGTTGGCATCGAAAATGGACACGAAGGCCCGGGAGTAACCCGAATTGATCGCCGACTGGGGCGGCACACCGGCCTTAAGCTCCTCACGTATCCTCTCGAATATCAGCACGTTGGCGTCAACCGCCATACCCACCGTCAACACGATACCGGCGATACCCGGAAGCGTCAGCGTTGCCGAGAGAATGGACATGCAGGCAATGAGCAGCATCAGGTTGAGGGTCAGCGCAACGTTGGCGACCAGACCGAAACCCCGGTAGTAAACCAGCATGTACAGCAGCACCAGACCGAAGCCAAGCGCCACCGACATGACACCGGCATCGATGTTCTTCTGACCAAGGCTTGGCCCGATGGTCCGCTCCTGTACGAAATACATCGGCGCGGCCAGCGCGCCCGCGCGGAGCAGCAAAGCCAACTCTGCGGCTTCCGGAATGGAGTCGAGCCCGGTTATCCGGAAACTGCTGCCCAGAGCCGACTGAATCGTGGCCAGACTGATAATGCCCTTCTCCACCACTCGCTCATCGACGGACGTCATTTCTCCGTCGACCAAGCGGGTTTCCGTCTCGGTGCGGAATTCGATAAACAGCACCGCCATCCGACGACCAATGGCATTCCGGGTTGCACGATTCATCTGGTCACCACCGACGGAATCCATCGTAATGTTGACCTGAGGCTGCCCGTTCTCGTCAAACGCCTGCTGGGCGTTGGCCACATTATTACCAGTGGTGATCACGTCACGCTCGAGACGCGCGGTGCGCTGGGGAGTATCGCGGAAGCTGAACTCCTCTATTTCACTGGCAGACGCGTCCTGACGAGCCTCCAGGCGGAATTCGAGGTTTGCGGTTGCCCCAAGTACCCGCTTGGCCTGGGCCGTATCCTGAACACCCGGCAATTCCACGATAATCCTGTCCGCACCCTGGCGCTGAACCAGCGGCTCGGCAACGCCAAGCTCGTTGACACGGTTCCGGATCGTGGTGAGGTTCTGCTCGAGGGCGTACTCCTGAATGGATTTCACCTCGGCTTCGGACAGCGACAGGACGATCTGTCGTTCCTCATCCACCGTTCTCTCGTCCAACAGGAACTGGTTGTACTGGGCGCGAATCAAATCGAACGCTTCGGCACGAGCCTGCTCATCGCGGAACGTGAGAACGATCTGTCGCTCACCTTCAACATCGCCACCGCGATACCGGATCCGCTCTTCCCGAAGATCACCTTTGATCTGACTCGACAGGGCTTCCAGTCGAGTGTGCAGGGCGGTTTCCATGTCCACTTCGAGCAGGAAGTGGACACCACCACGCAAATCAAGGCCCAGTTTCATCGGGCCAGCTCCGAGGCTTTTCAGCCACTCGGGCGTGGAGGGTGCCATGTTCAGTGCCACCAGGTAATCATTGCTCAGAGCAGACTGAACAATGGGTCGACCCTGAAGCTGATCCTCGCCACTGGTAAGACGAATCAGGGCATCCCGATCCTGAAGCGTGCTGCTTTTTACCTCAATGCCCTCCGATTCCAGCGCTTTGACTGCGCGGTCGAGAACGGTTGAGTTGACCTCAGTACTGCTGCGAGCACCGGTGATCTGGATGGCGTAATCGTCAGGAAAAAGGTTGGGCAAGGCGTAGATAAACCCGATCACGAGCGCGACCAGGATGACCAGGTTTTTCCAAAGCGGATACTTGTTCAGCATGGGATCCCTTTATAGCCGACCCGAGGGCCGGCCTTGGTGTTTCAGCCAGAAAGATCAGTCCGTCAGGTTCCGGACTCCGGCTCAGATGTCCTTCAAAGTGCCTTTTGGCAGGGCAGCTGCAACGGCCACTTTCTGCACCTTGATTTCTACGTTGTCGGCGATCTCTACCACGATGAAATCGTCCGTTACTTTGGTGATTTTGCCGGCAACACCACCGGACGTCACAATTTCATCACCCTTGTTCAGGCCGGACATCAGTGCTTTGTGCTCTTTGGCACGCTTGGACTGCGGACGCCAGATCAGGAAGTAGAAAATCAGGATGAAGCCGGCGAAGAAGATCACCTGTCCCATGACACCCATTCCCTGCGCGGCCGGATCCTGGGCCATGGCCAATGCGGGCATCATTGCCAAAAGGCCGGCTACGAGCAATTTGATTGATTTCATTAAGCATCTCCGTTGGTTTTGCAAAAAAAGTCAGGCGTCGCTCAGCGGCGGAACTGTTTCCCCGCGCAGAGCGTAGAAGTCGGTTACAAAGTCGGACAATGTACCTGCTTCAATGGCGCCACGCAATCCAGCCATGAGGTTCTGATAGAACCTCAGGTTGTGAATGGTATTCAGTTGTGAGCCGAGCATTTCTCCACACTTATCGAGATGATAGAGGTAACTTCTCGAAAAGTTCTTGCAGGTATAGCAGTCACAGCGCTCGTCCAGCGGCGCGGTGTCGTGTCGATGCCGGGCATTCCGGATTTTGACGATTCCGGTGGACGTGAACAGGTAACCGTTGCGGGCATTGCGGGTCGGCATGACGCAGTCGAACATGTCTACGCCTCGACGAACCGCTTCCACCAGGTCTTCCGGTCGACCAACACCCATCAGGTAGCGGGGTTTATCCTCCGGCATTTTCGGCGGAAGATGATCCAGTATCCGGATCATATCCTCTTTGGGCTCCCCGACGGACAGACCGCCAATGGCGTAACCGTCAAAGCCTATATCGGTCAGTCCCTTCAGGGACTGGTCACGCAGCCCCTCATACATGCCACCCTGAACAATGCCAAATAGAGCGGCAGGATTACCCTCGTGCGCCTGCTTGCTGCGCTCGGCCCAACGCAGGGAAAGCTCCATGGAGTCCTTCGCCTGCTGCTCTGTCGCCGGATAAGGGGTGCACTCGTCAAAAATCATCACGATGTCCGAGCCGAGATCACGCTGAACCTGAATGGCGATTTCCGGGGACAACTTGACCGGCGAACCATCAACCGGGGACCGGAAGGTGACCCCCTCCTCGGTGATTTTGCGCATCTCGCCCAGACTGAACACCTGAAAACCACCGGAATCCGTGAGGATAGGCCCTTTCCACTGGGTAAAATCGTGCAAATCACCGTGGGCCTTGATCACCTCGGTTCCGGGGCGAAGCATCAGGTGGAACGTGTTACCCAGGATGATCTCGGCGCCAATCTCGTGAATATCACGGGGCAGCATGCCCTTGACGGTGCCATAGGTTCCTACTGGCATGAAGGCCGGTGTCTCGACCGTGCCACGGGGGAACGTAAGTCTGCCGCGACGGGCGCGACCGTCCTCGCCAAGCTTTTCAAAGGACATGAAGCAGGTCTGACTCAAAGTGACTCCCCGATCGTATCTGAGGTTGTATCGTGAGTGGTATCTGCAGGACCGAGCAGCATTCCCCGGCTGGGCTCCTGACAGGTAATAAACATGGCATCGCCATAACTGAAGAAACGGTACCGATCCCCGACCGCCTCATCGTAGGCATCCATCACATTGCGGTAACCGGCAAAGGCACTGACCAGCATGATCAGGGTGGATTCCGGCAGATGGAAATTGGTCACCAGTGCATCCACGGTCTCGAATCGGTAGCCCGGGCTGATGAAGATATCGGTTTCACCCTGGAACGCCCGCAAACGCCCTCCACGACTGGCCGACTCGAGTGACCGGACCGACGTTGTTCCGACTGCAATGACGCGTCCTCCGCGGGCCCTGGTACGGTCCACGGCCTCTACCGTTGCCTGGGGTACCTGGACCACCTCGCTGTGCATCACATGATCATCGATCCGGTCGACACGGACCGGCTGAAAGGTTCCCGCGCCAACATGAAGGGTCACGAACCCGGTTTCAACCCCTTTTGCACGGATTGTTTCAAGCAGCGCTTCATCGAAATGCAGGCCTGCCGTGGGCGCCGCAACGGCACCCGCTTCCCGGGCGTACACCGTCTGGTAACGCTCCCGATCAGTGGATTCATCGGGACGATCGACATAAGGCGGCAACGGCATGTGACCGATGCGTTCAAGGACCTCGAGCACGGATTCAGCGGTTTCGCAGACGAGCCGGAACAAGGCCTCGTTCCGGCCCACCATACGCATGGTGCTGCCATCCTCAAGGATGATTGCCTGGCCCTCCTTCGGGGCCTTCGAGGCGCGCACATGAGCGATAATCTCGTGATCGCCGGTGACCCGTTCGACGAGAATCTCAACCTGGCCTCCGGTCTCTTTTTTCCCGAACAGGCGAGCCGGAATCACCCGGGTGTCGTTAAATACCAGAAGGTCGCCCGGCTGGAGCAGGTCAGGAAGGTCGGCGAATTGTCGGTGCGCCGTTTCCCCGGACATTCCATCGAGACACAGCAGGCGCGACGCTGTGCGCTCCCTGAGTGGATATCGGGCGATCAGCTCGTCCGGCAAATCAAAGTGGAAATCAGAGACGTTCATAGAAAGGAATGTCGAGACGCGACAGCAGTTGTGAAAAAGAATGCGGAATTTACCACGGAATGCGCCTCGCCTGAACACCAAGCGCATTTATTCTGGTGCCGGACTCCTTCCAGCCGCGCCGATAAACAGGTAATTGCTGCGCAAATTCCGGTAAGACCCCGGTGGCGTGATGTTCTGAACTGATATCACAAGACGTGGCTCGTTCGGCGAAGTAAACCGGGTCGCCAGTCCAAGGTAATTACCATCACGCTCCCGAGTCACGGTTTCCTGCTGCCAGGCACTTCCCACGCACTCCTCAACGAAGGCAAGGCTGTTCTGATACCTTTGCTCGGCAACCTCCTCCACCGGGGTATTGGCAGAACAGACGTAGGCACTGTCACCACCGGCCCACAACCAGACCTCACAATGGCCTTTTACCAGCTCTTCCTTGGCCCTGAACAGGGTGAACGAGTCGAAATCATTGCGCGCCCCCCGGTAGCTGGAAAAGCCGGTATCAAAGTCCGCAATGATTGCCTGCAAGCTTTCACAGGGATCGGAAACGCCCAGAGATAAACGCGAGTCGCTCGCGCAGCCGCTCAGTCCGGCAACCAGACCAATGTAAATCCATTTCGAGTCCATCAAGTTCATTTTTCCTCCGCCGCGTGAGGCAGCGTTTTTCTGAGCGCTTTGACGACAACCTCACCAAAATCCCTGGCCGCGACATCGAGGGAATCCGGATTAACCGTATTCGAATAAAGCTGCCAGATGGGATTGCTGGAGACGGTATCAAACAGCGTGGATTTGAGGACGTAGTTAACGTTTTCTTCGTAGGATGGCGGAATCACCGTGGTGTCCATGTAGGTGGTTGATGCCAGAGGGCCCATCGATGTGACGATAGGTTGGTAGACCACTTGCTCCGGCACATACCGGGATTCGCGATTCTTGCGGATCAATGACACCACCAGCACGCCATCATACTCTCCGCTTCTCGCATCCTCCGCAATCAGCGCCTGCAACTCACCGGGATCTTCCCAGGGAATCTCTGCATTGGGCTGCTCAAAGCGACTGGCTTCAAACTCGCTTTTGTTCAGTTCCGCCACAAGCTCGCTTTCAACAGCAATGCGAACCTGTTCTTTCCGGGTGACAGCAAACACGAGAATGCGCTTGTAGGTTTTATCGACTTCCGGAACTGCCTCAATGCGCTGGACCTCGGTGCCGGGGCCAGCACACCCTGCCAAGAGTGCGATGATACAAAGATAAGCAATTCTCAACATCTCGATCCCTCTCATGTGCTTGCTGTTATCCCTACAACAGGTGTCATCTAAAGATAGATCAATTCAGAACCCACGCAATTGATTTTACGACCTAAAGTATACGGCCAGACGGCCTGCCAGGCTTTCTGACGGTCACAGAGGTTCGTCGCAGGGTTTATGGGTACGGAGGGACAATCGGTCGGCAGAGAGCCTGCAAGAAAGATTCAGAAGATTCGGGAAGGTTCCCGGGAGATGGTAGCGGCGGGCGGACTCGAACCGCCACGGGTTTTACCCCAACGGATTTTGAATCCGTCGTGTCTACCAATTTCACCACGCCGCCATTGGAGAGAGAGGCGATTATACTGAGCTCGCCCGCGAAATCAACAAGACCAGCAGGCAGATCTGCCCGCTGGTTCAATTATTTAGAGTCTGTCGAACAAGGACAACTGCGACACCTGCGCAAAGGACTGTTGCGCCGCCTGCAGGACAAAACTCTGGAAGCTCAGATTACTGATGGCCTCGGCGTAGTCCACATCCTGCAATTCCGACCGGATCTCGTTGGTATACACCGATGAATCTTCGAGAAAATTCTTGGTGGACTCCACCGCATTCATCCGCCCACCCAATTCCGTCTGCTTGAGAACGATACTTTCCTGGGCGTTGTCGAGGTTGTTCAGGGAATCGGCAATCAGGGTATCGTACTGAGCGGTACTCTTGGCCGTATCCTTGCCCAGCGAGTCCAGGCCGGCGATCAGGTTCTCGATGGTCTTGAAGACAGACTGTTTGTCACTGATAGCCAGGGTGAACTCATCGCCGGTTACCGCATCATTAACCGTCGCGCGGATGCCGGCCACCTCGAACTCCTCTCCGAGTACGGCAGGAGACGGGTTTGTCGCCAGTGCGGTCGCCGGCACGGTATTCCGGTTTTCGGCAACCACTTCGCCGGCCGCATTCACCGTCAGTTGGATATCGTTGGGAACCGCTCCACCAAACGCGCTCTGCAAGGCATCTTCGTCCGCCAGCTCAACGCCCGAGATATAGGAACCCGGACTGTTACCTGCGGCTTCAACCCCGGTAATGGCCTTGGGTACGGTCACGAAAATACCCTTACCGTGATCGCTGATTGGCACCGTGACGCCGTCGTCAATCTCCAGGACCCGCTGGCCCTCATCACCCTGATACTGCCAACTGCCGTCTGCGCCCTGAACGAACGCCTGCCTGGTTCCCTGGAAACCACTGAAAATATACTCGCCGGAGGGATCGCGGGTGTTTGCCACGTCGGCTAACTGGTCCAGACGCTCCTTGAGTTCGGACGAAATGGATTGGCGATCATTGGCCGAGAGGGAACCGTTGCCCGCCTGGACAGCCAGCTCCCTGACCCGCTGAATGATATCGATGGAACTTTCCAGCGCGCTTTCTTCCTGGTTCAGGCGGTTATCCGCCAGGTTTACGTTGCGCTGATAGGTCTCCACCCGGGACAGCTCCTGATCCAGCTTCAGAATCCGGGCGGCCGCTACGGGATCATCCGACGGCATGTTGACCCGCTTACCGGTGGAGATCTGCTGCTGGGTGTTGTTCAGGCTGCTGTTCAGCTCCTGAAGACGGCTGATCCCGCCGGAAAAAATCTGCTGCGATGAAATCCGCATCATCTCTTATCACCTCACGCTGCCATTGTGACCGTTACCAGTTCCATTACCGGAAACTCTGTAACAGCGTATTGAACAAATCCTGCGCCACCGACATCACCTGGGCAGAGGCATTGTAGGCGGCCTGATACTGAATCAGTTTGCCGGCTTCTTCGTCGAGATTAACGCCGGAAACGGATTCCCGCTGATTGGTAGATTGCTCCAGAAGGGTCTTGCCCGCGTCCATATCAAGCTGACTTTGGCGCGTCTTGACGCCCACATCCTCCACCAGGCCAGCATACCCCTCGGCAAAGCTCTGACTGCCATTGTTCATGGTGTTCGCTGTGCCAAGGGCCGCCAGGAATTCCGCATTCCGGTTATCGGAAACGCCGTTGCTGTTATACCCGATCACGAAGCTGTCACCGGGTGCCGGTTCGCCGTTCACCTCGAACTGAAATCCCCGATAGTCCGGATCTGACGGGTCTTCCGGGAAGAGTTTGTTGGATACGCCCGGTGTAAAGGTGTTCACCGGAGGGACGGCGGCGGCATCGCCCGCCTCCAGGATGGCACCACTGGACGCATCGTAGACGTCATAAACCAGGGTTCCGGCGTCGTCCCGAAAACGTATTTCCAGCGGGGGCGACAATTGCCCCTGCTGGGAGAACTCTGGCAACACCGAATTGGTGAACGGGTTCCGCACATTGAGCATAGTGCCCTGATCAATCGCACCGGTACCGATGTTCTCGTCGCCAGCCTCGGCCCGGATCGGGCTCGCGAAGGCCAGATCCTCTTCGCGGTCGACCTCAAGGCCAATGCTCTCCGCAGCGTTCCTGGTGGGCTGGATGAGGTATTTATCACCCGGATTGAAGGTGCCGCCTTCCACCCGGATATTGAATCCGGGCATGGAGATTTCAGATTGAACAGGATCCGGCAGACGGCCCTGGTTCACGGTCTCGCCGGTTGCCTTGTCGATCAACTCATAACTGCGACCATCGCCACTGAACTGGAGGGTATAGGTGCCCGCTGCCAGCGCCGAACTGTCGGTGATCTCTACCGCCAGCTGGCCCGTCTGGGGTGACTGGTTGTTGGCATTGGCAACAACCCGGCTGCGCTGGGCTTCCAGCGAATTGATGTCAGTGAAGAACAGACCGCCGAGATCGCCTTCGAGGTCCATCCCGATCTCATGCTGGTGATTCATCGCCGCCGACAGGGCGATCGCGATACGCCCGAGTTCGTCGAACGCCGGTTTCAGCGCTTCGTTATCAAAACGACGCAATCCCCCAAGCTTACCGCCGGTAATCTGCTCATCAATATTGAGCGTGCGACCGCCATTGGACAGCGTGAAGGACAGCCGGGTCGGGTCCTCGGCACTTTCCTCGGTCCCGAGCTGGGCCGCATTGCTGCCAACCACCAGAGAAAGGCCGTTGGTCAGTGAAACGTTGACCTGACTGCCCTCACCTTCGGTGACCTTGATGTTGACCAGCTCCGAAAGCTGCCTGAGCTTTTCGTCGCGTTTATCCAGCAGTTCGTTGGGCATCTGGCCCTGGGCGATACCCGGTGATTCGGAAATGGCGAGGTTCAGTTCCGCAATACTCTTGAGCAGGGTGTTGGCATCCTTGACCCCCTGCTCCATCTGGGTTTTGACCGATTCGCGCTGCTGAATAAATTCCTGGTTCAGGGCCTGGAATCGATTGACGATTTGCTGAGCCTCGCTCAGCACCAGCTGGCGCTGCGGCAATGACGTCGGATCTTCCGCAGCGTTCTGAAGGGCCGCAAAGAAATTGTTCAGAGCATTGCTCAGCCCGGTGGACTCGCCACCGAGCAGGTTATCCAACCGCGTGAGTTCCGAGTTCAGGGTTTCCTGCTCGCTAAACAGGGTGCTGTCTTCACGAACCTGCTGAACCAGGTATTCATCCGCCAGACGACGGATATCGGAGATACTGACGCCGCTGCCAACGGTTCCGGCGCCGGTGCGCTGACCTTCCTGGGTCTCAAAAAGCACTTCCTGGCGGCTGTACCCCGGCGTGTTTGCGTTGGTGATGTTGTTGCCAGTGGTATTCAGAGCCGACTGATGACTCAGGATACCGCTCAGACCAATACCGATCAGTCCCGCCATTGCAGTTACTCCTTCATCCCTTCACTGCCCATGGACAGCGTCATCAGTGAATCACGGTTCATGATCCGGCGGATCTTTTCACCGTAGTTGGGGTCGGTTGCGTAACCGGCTTCCTGGAGCTTGTCAGCGAAAACCTCCGGTTCGTCGGCAACGGAGAGAACGTCGCGGTAGCGCGGATTAGACTCCAGGAAAGAGACGTAGTCCCGAAAGCTCGATTCGTAATCCGGGTAGGCCCGGAAATCCGCCTGCTCTTTGAGCGGCAATCCTTCCCGGTACTCTGTGGTGGTGATGGTTACCGCATCACCCTGCCAGCGAGTATCGGCCTTGATACCGAACAGGTTGAAACTCGGCTTGCTGTCGTCCCCTTTAATCATGTGGCGGCCCCATCCGGTTTCGAGTGCGGCCTGAGCCACCATCAGCTTCGGATCGATGCCGGAATCACGGGCGATGCGTTCAGCCACCGGCAGCAGTTCGCGTACGAAGTGTTCCGGGGAATCGAATTGCTCGGGCAACGCCCGTTTATCAGGCACCGGTGCCGGCAACGCCTCTTGGGCCACCGTCTCCACCTTTTCGAGCTGCTCCGGGAGTCGAGCAGACAAGGCCGGCAGACTGCGATCGTAATCGGCGAGGCTCGCCTTGTGTCCGGCCAGCCTGCCGCCCTGGCTATCCAGCCCCGGCGCTTGCTGCCCCAGCTGGCGAACCAGCGCCTCGGCAAGTCCCGTTCCCTGACCCTTCGCCATGGTCAGACTCAACTGGCTGTCGAACATGTCCCGATAGAATTCGGACTGGCTGCTGTTAAGGTAATTACCCTCGGCAAAGACGTCTCCGGCCTTGCGCATCGATTTCAGCATCTCAGACAGAAACAGGCTCTCGAACTGGCGCGCCACTTCTTCCAAAGCCGCCTGCTTGTCGGTACGCGCCTGGGATTTCAGGGCATTCAATCCGCTGAAATCGGTATAAACCTGGGCCTGTTTAACCTGATAGTCCTGCATCACGCCACCTAGATCACGATCAGCTCGGCGCGAAGGGCACCGGCCTGTTTGAGCGCTTCCAGTACCGCCATGACGTCACCCGGTGCCGCACCGACCTGATTCACGGCCTGGACGATGTCGTTCAGCGTGACCGCCGGTCCGAACTTGAACATCCGGGCCGGTTCCTCGGTGATGGCGATCTGGCTGTCCTGCTCAAGTGCGGTTTCGCCACCGGCAAAGGGGTTTGGCTGGACCACATTCGGGTTTTCCTGAATTGTGACGGTCAGGTTGCCGTGGGTCACCGCCGCAGGGCTGACCTGAACATTCTGGCCGACCACAATGGTTCCGGTCCGGCTGTTAATGACCACCTTGGCGGCATCCTGAGCGGGATCCACGTTGATGTTCTCGAGGATGGACAGGAAGCTCACTCGCTGGGACGGATCCCTCGGTGCACGAACCGAAATGGACGTGGCGTCATGGGCATAGGCCATGTCCGGCCCCAGATGACCGTTGACGGCTTCCACCACCCGGCGCGCCGTGGTGAAGTCCGGGCGCAACAGATGGAAAGTAATGGTGTCGCCCTTGGAAAACGGCGAGATCACCTCCCGTTCAATGGTCGCCCCGTTCGGAATGCGGCCCACACTCGGAATATTAACGGTGATACGTGAACCGTCCTGTCCCTGAGCCCCGAAACCACCAACCACGAGGCTGCCCTGGGCCATGGCATAGATGTTGTCATCCGCGCCCTTCAGCGGCGTCATCAACAAGGTGCCGCCCCGCAGACTTTCGGCGTTGCCAATCGACGATACCGTGATGTCCAGCTCCTGCCCCGGCTTGGCAAACGGCGGCAAGGTCGCGCTGACGGTAACGGCAGCCACATTCTTGAGGTTGGGATTTACACCCTCCGGCAAGGTCACGCCGAACTGATTCATCATGTTGCGGAAGGTCTGGTTGGTGAACGGCGCTTTGTCACCGGTACCATCAAGTCCCACTACCAGGCCATAACCCACCAGCTGGTTGTTACGCACGCCCTTGATTCGGGCCAGGTCCTTGAGACGATCCGCCAGCACCGGCGCGGCAAAGAGCGACAGCATCAGCGTTGCGGCCAGGAATTTTTTCAGACTCATAATGGCCACCACTCACTGTTGAAGAAGCGGGCCAGCCAGCCCATCTGATTCGCCTGGTCGAAATCACCGGTACCGCCATAGGCAATCCTGGCATCCGCGATACGGTTGGAAGCGACGGTATTGTCGGGCTGGATGTCCTCAGGCCGGACCAATCCGGTCAGCCGGATGTACTCATCCCCGTTGGTCAGGGACAACCATTTCTCACCGCGAATACGCAGCACACCGTTGGGCAGAACCTCGGTCACCGTGACCGTGATGTTACCGGCCAGGCTGTTGCTCTGATCCGCTTCCGCCGCGCCCTCGAAATCCCGCTCATGATTCAGTGCGGTATCCAGTCCGATATTGCTCTTTCCGAAGATGGTCGGCTCGGGCAGGCTGACCTCGTTATCCTTGCTAATGCTGGTTTCCGCGTTCTTGCTCGCACGCGTTGACTCTTCAAGGGTAATGGTCAGCACATCGCCTACGTTCAAGGCCGTGGTGTCGCCGTAGAAATTGTAGTTCCGGGAGTTCTGGAAAATCGCTCCGGACTCCGGGTCCCGCTGCATCATTGCCTGAGCACGAACCGGCGCGAACTCGGGATCGTCCGGCACTGCCTGGGGCCGGCTCATGGCCGTGCACCCCTGCAGCACAATCAGCACACCAACCAGAATCAGTGTCGGTGCCCCTTTGAACATGCGGGTTGGAATGATGCGTTTCATGGCTTAACCGATATTGTTGGTGATGAACTGCAGCATCTGGTCGGTGGTGGATACGACCTTCGAATTCATCTCGTAGGCGCGTTGGGTCGTGATCATGTTGACCAGCTCTTCCACCACTTCCACGTTGGAGGCTTCCACGGAGCCCTGCTCAACGGTGCCCAGTCCGGCGAGCCCGGGCTCGCCCTCCGCGGGATCACCGCTGGCATTGGTTGCCTTGAACAGGTTGTTACCGATCGCCTGCAGGCCCTGCGGGTTGACGAAGTCCACCAGCGTAACCTGACCCAGATTCACCGGAGCGGCCTGGTCATCGGTCACGGCCGTCACCGTCCCGTCCTTGCCAATGGTAATGGTGGTGGCGTTCTCCGGAACCGTAATAGCAGGCTCCAGCGCGTACCCGTCCGGATTCACGACATCGCCATCGGCGTTAAGCTGGAACTGGCCGTCCCGGGTGTAAGCCACCTGCCCGTCCGGCAGCTGGACCTGGAAGAAGCCCCGACCATTCACCGCCATATCCAGGGGCTGTTCGGTAACCTGAAGGTTGCCTTGGGAAAACTGTTTTGCCGTACCAACCACCCGGACACCCGTGCCCAACTGCAGCCCCGAAGGCAGCTCGGAGTTCTGGGTGCTCAGGCCACCGGGTTGCCGGTTGATCTGATACAGCAGATCCTGGAATACCGCCCGGTCCCGCTTGAAGCCAGTGGTGTTCACGTTCGCCAGGTTGTTGGAAATGGTGGACATGTTGGTGTCCTGCGCGCTCAACCCGGTTTTGCTGACCCAAAGTGCTGGATGCATGATTCTTACTCCTTGCCGGGGGCTGACTGTGCGGCCATTTTTTGCCGCTTTCAGCCCGTCAGGCCAATGTATTCAGTTGTTATCAGAGGTTCTGCAACAGCCGTGCCGCCGCTTCGGAATTTTCATTGGCCGTGGTCATTACCTTCACCTGCATCTCGTATTGCCGGGAGAGTTGAAGGTTGGAAATCATTTCCTCAACGGCGTTCACGTTTGAGCTTTCCAGGAAGCCGGTGGCCACCCGGAGATTGGCATCCGGCGGTTCCACGCCACCAATGGCCTGATCAGGCTTGCGCCGCATGAAACCATCAAGTCCCTTTTCCAGGGCATCAGAGGGCGGATTCACCAGCTTCAGCCGGTCCACTTCCACCAGCTCATCCGGAGCGCCACCAACCGGCACCACCGACACCGTGCCATCAGCACCGATCTGAACATTATCGAAAGGAGGCAGCGCCACCGGGCCACCATTACCCAGGACAAGTTCACCGCCCGGCAGACGCATAAGACCGTTGACATCGATCTGAAGACTTCCGGTTCGGGTGAAGACCTCTTCGCCACGATCATTCTGAATCGCCAGCCAGCCTTCCCCTTCCAGGGCTACATCGAGTTTCCGGCCGGTTTCCATGAGCGCGCCAGCGGACAGATCAGTACCGGGGCGCTCGGTCATGGCATAGGCCCGGGTAGGATGATGTTCGCCGAACACCGCCATGCTGCGGGCCTGGGCGAAGTCCTTCTTGAAGCCGGTGGTGCTGACGTTAGCCAGGTTGTTGGCATGGGCACGCTGGGCCAGCATATTCTGCTTGGCACCTGACATACCGATGTAGAGGGCTTTGTCCATAGGAAAACTCCTGCCGGAATTTTGACTGTTTCCAGTCTTCCTGCAGGAGTTGTGCCATGTTTATCTTACTTGGGATTAGCGAAGGTTGATGATGGTCTGGGTGACCGCATCGGAGGTTTCGATCGTCTTGGCGTTGGCCTGATAATTACGCTGGGCGATGATCAGGTTAACCAGTTCCGCCGACAGATCCACGTTCGATTCCTCCACCGAGCTTGCCGTGATGGAACCCAGGGTTCCGGTATCCGGCGCACCGATGATCGGCTGTCCCGATTCGAACGTCTCTACCCAGGTGGTTTCCCCGACCGGGGACAACCCGTTGGTGTTATTGAATGATGCAAGCGCTACCTGCCCCAGCGCCTGGGATTGGCCGTTGGTATAGCGGGCAAAAAGAACCCCCTGATCCGAAACATCCAGCCCCGACAAGCGGCCGGTAGTGTAACCATTCTGCTGCTGGTCATTCACCCCGAAGGCCGCGCCATACTGGGTAGTGCCTCCGACATCAATCACAAACGCGGACGAGGTCGGTGGCTCCGGAATGGGCGTGACAACCTGAGTGCCTGGTGCCGGAGGACCGTCAGCGCCATTGGGCTGGCCGTTCTGATCTTTCGGGATCCAATCACTCACCACGATTTCACCAGCCGGGTCGCCATTCACGGATTGCAGATTGCCATCCTGATCAAAACGGGCTGTGTAGGGCGTGGTATCCGTGCCTGCAACCATTTCACCGTCAATCTGCAAGTAGACGGACCACTCACTAATCCCCACGCCGTTACCCGGTGACGGCTCTTTCACAAAGAACTGGGTAATCTCGTGAGAGTTGCCGAGGCTGTCATAGATGGTCGCCGACGTCGCATGGTTGTAGGTGCGCTGATCCAACGGGTTGAATTCGTTGGTGATCCGGATCGGTGATCCGTTGAAGGCGGTCTCGAAATTGCCGTCAGCCGGGTCATCAAGGCCGGCAACAACGCGGTCCGCCGTCACATTCACATCCCCGAGGACCTGGGTTGGCCCCACGGTCGTGGTGCCGTCGCTGTAGGTGTAATCAAGGGTCTCACCCTGATTGTGGATTACCCGCAATACGTTGGTACCGGTGCCGGAGCCGTCGTCCACGACCGAGGCGGAAATGGCCGTCTCACTGGAATTATTGATGGCATCGGCAAGATCCTGCAGGGAGGAGATACTGCTGGTATCCAGGGTCAGCGGGCTGCCGTTGATGTTCAGATTGAACGAAAAGGTTCCGCCGGAGATGAAGGCATCGGTCAGGCCATTGAGCTGGGCGGTGGTGGTCGCCGAAGCATTGAATCCAGGCACACCGTTGAGAGTGGCTGCCGCCTCCCTGGCTGATGCGGTCGGATCGATCGATACCGCGTAATCCGGCGAACCATCAGTATATTGCACCGAGAAGCTTTCGCCCCGAATACCCGCGACACCAAGGGGGCCGATGTCCCTTACCCGGTTCTCCAGAACCGGCTCTCGGGAATCCAGGTTCAGATCCGTCGTCAGGTTCGTGGTGCGGCGTGGCGCCAGGTTGTCCGTTTCAATCTGGAGATCGCCTCGGATACCGGACAGATTGCCGTCACCATCTGCGGTGTAACCCTGAACCCGCATGTTCTGGTTGTTGGTAACGAAACCGTCCTTGTCGATACCGAACTGGCCCGCCCGTGAGTAGCGAATCTCACCGCCATTGTTGAGGATGAAGAAGCCATCGCCACTGATGGCCATGTCCAGGCCATTGTCGGTGAAGCTGATGTTGCCCTGCCCGAACGATTGCTTGACGTCCTGAACGCGAACACCGTCGCCAATCGGGTTGGAACCCCCACTCAGAAAGCCGCTAGCGTAGAGGTCACCGAACTGAACGCTGCTGCCCTTGAAACCAACGGTACTTGCGTTGGCAATGTTGTTACCGGTGACATCCAGATCCACCGATGCAGCCCGAAGGCCGCTAAGCCCTGTGTTAAATGCCATAAATCACCCCTTGGTCTGACACCGGTATCAGTTGATTTGTTTTACGTCGGACAGGGCAATTGAACCCATGCCTGCCAGATTCAATGTAATGGAGCCGTTCTGGCCCAGCGAAACGCTGTCCACATTGGCGCTCACCATGGTCCCCAGCTGTTGCGTCCCGCCCGGGTAGGAAGCTTCCGCCACAATCCGGTAGGGGCCTGGCGGCAATGGATTGCCGTTGCCGTCCTGGCCATCCCAGCTGAACGACTTCATGCCGGCCGGGCTGCTGCCCAGATCAATCTGACGAACCAGTTCGCCGGCCTGATTCTGCACTGACAAACGCATGCCACCGGTCGAGGCCGGCACGGCGATCGTGCCGCTGATTTCACCGTCCGCACCAAGAATGCCGACACTGGACGGCGCCAACACGGTCTTGCCGACCATAGCTGACGCTTGCAGAGCCTGGGTCGACCGGAATTGCCCAACCACGTCATCGACGGTACCCGACAGTTTCTGCATCTCTTCCAGCGAGCTGAACTGGGCAAGCTGTGAGATAAACTCGCCGTTATCCTGGGGCTCCAGCGGATTCTGATTCTTCAACTGGGCCAGCATCAGCTCCATGAACTCGTTTCTGCCCAGCTCGCTGTTGCCATCGGCGCCACCCTGCTGTTTCAGCTGGTACTGGCTCAGAACATCCGAAGCGTCTGTTGCGTTAATTGCGCTCATTGCTTACTCCTCTCCGGATTACTGCTGACCGAGGGTCAGGATTCGCTGCATCATGGATTTGGCGGTGTTCATGATGTCCACGTTCATCTGGTAACTGCGGGATGACGACATCATGTCGGCCATCTCCTCCACCACATTGACGTTCGGATAGAACACGTAACCGTCTTCATTCGCTGCCGGATGCTCAGGCTGATACCGCATCTGGAGATCTGCCTGACTCTCGACAACCCCCTCAACGCGAACCCCTGCCCCGGGACCCTGCTCGCTGGAAAAGGCCAGGCCCTGATTGTCGGGATTGAGCATCGACTGGTGGATGGCCGCAAACACGGGCTTTCGGGCCCGATAGGTTGTCTCGGTGCTGGAGCTGGCCGTCTCCGCATTGGCAATGTTGGATGCCGTCGTATTCAGCCGCAGTGATTGCGCAGTCATGCCGGAACCGGCGATGTCAAAAATGCTGCCTAATGACATGAAAACTCTCCTTTGCTACTCGCGTCGCTGCGGCTTACTCGCCCTTGATGGCCTTGGTCAGACCGGAAAATTTACTGCTCAGAAACTGGAAACTGGCCTGGTAATCCATGGCATTGCGCATGAACCGGGTTTGTTCCTGCTGTGCATCCACCGTGTTGCCGTCCACTGACGGCTGGTGTGGTGTTCGATAGAGCAACTCGCTGTCGGCGGAACCACTGGAAGTATCCATATGCCCAGCGTCAGTCTTGGCCATTTCAAAGCCAGAGGCAGCCTGCCGTGCCCGCTGCATCACTGCCTGGAAATCCATATCACGGGCCTTGAATCCCGGGGTATCGGCGTTTGCCATGTTGTTCGCCAGGACTTCCGCCCGTTTGACCCGGGCCTCCAGTGCTTGCTGGTGGATACCAAGCGCATTATCAAACGAAATCGCCATACTGCCTCCCAAAACTGCCCCCGCATGCCGGCCTGCTTTGCCGAATTTGCTCTCTGATGGGATTAAAGCAAGGCCAATGCCAAAGTTTGAAAACCCCTCTGAATCGCTGTCTGCGCGGGCCCTGGGGTCAATTGATGGGGGAAGGGACGGGGCGGAAATTCAATGAAACCGGGGAAAAGCGGCAAGCGGTTTCCCCTCCCCCAGACCAAGGATCGGGCCTGCAGGGAGGGAGAACGTCATGTCATTCAGGAAGGCCAGTGCTGGACATAGTCGTGCATCTCTGGCCGGGGAACCCGGGGTTTTTCCGAAGACACCGTCCCGGCGTAGAGAAAGCCAACGATCGATTCGCCTTCTTTCAATCCAAGCCCCTGATGGACGGCCGAGTGATAAGCGACACTGCCAGTACGCCACATAACACCGAATCCGGCCTCCTGCAGTGCCAGCTCCAGGAAGCTCATGCCAGCTGCAGCCGACATAACCTGCTCGACTTCCGGAACCTTGGGATGGGCTGTTGGCGACGCGATCCCAACGATGATCATCGGAGCCCGGAGCGGCGCCCGACGCAACTTCTCGATCTCCTGCTCGTCGCTGTTGTTGGCACAGGTTGATGCGAAGAGGTCCCCCAACGCTTTCAGGCCCTCACCCTCAATGACGAGGTAGCGCCACGGCCGCAACAGGGCATGGTCGGGGGCCCGGGCAGCGCAGGCGAAGGCACGGGCGAGAGAATCGGAATCCGGCGCCGGTGCCTCAAGCCTGGGTTCGGACGTCCGGTTGAGCAGAAATTCGCTGACTGCAGTCATATCGTCTCACTATCGGATGGATGATCGACGGGAGGATTTGAGACCGTTTACGTCGATTCGGTTAATTGTGGGTTATACGTAATACTGTTAACCTTTAGTCGTAGTCCGGTCTACCTAAAAATTATAAACGACTTGGTAGCAGCACCATGAGTGACCAACGAACTTTTAGCAACTTTGCAGAATTCTATCCCTACTACCTCGAAGAGCACAGCGATGCGACCTGCCGTCGGCTGCATTTCGCGGGCAGTTTGCTGGTGCTGATTGTGGCGGTATGGGCCATCACCTCCGGAAAGCTGACCTGGCTATTGCTACTCCCTGTCATCGGCTACGGTTTCGCATGGGTTGGTCATTTCAAATTCGAGAAGAACCGGCCGGCAACCTTCAAATACCCCGTCTACAGCCTGATGGGCGACTGGGTCATGTTCAGAGATATGCTCATTGGCCGGATCCGTTTCTAACATGATGAGTGCACCGGCAGATCTGCGTAATGCCAGCAACAGCGCTGGCAAAGCATTGACCCTTGATCATCCCAATAATCCCGTTGCCATTCCACCGATGCCGGATTACAACGGCCGCATTCTTGCCTATACCACTACGGCTGCCATTATTGTGACGGGGGTGTTGCAGGGCGCCTTCCATCAATGGCTGCTATGGCTGGTGGCGGGCGCGCTCACCTGGCCTCATGTCGCTCACATGTTGACCCGGCGCACGCTGCTCCGACACTCTCCCCGAATCCGTCAGAAGATGCTGACTTTTGACTGCATGGTTGGTGGCGGTTTTATCGGCTGTATTGGCCTGGTCGCGATTCCGTCAGTCTCGGTTGTCCTGATGTTGATGTTCAGCTGCCTGATCGTTGGCGGAATCAGGCAATGGCTATTCGGAACGATATTCATGGCCGCCGCGGTCGCCGCGTCCGTGGCTGTCGTTGGCCCCGCTGAAACACTCCGCTCGCCTCTGTTGACCAGCATTCTGTCAATCTCCGCGACCGGACTCTACATCTGTGTCACCGCTTACTATTCCCACCAGCAGGCTCGGGCGCTCATGCTCGCGAAATCGCAGATCCAGAACCAGCGGGAACAGTCCATTGCGCTGTCCCACAAGCTCTCCAAATACCTTTCACCTCAGGTTTGGCAATCGATCTTTACCGGCGAACGGGATGTCCGCCTGGAGACACAACGCAAGAAACTGGCGGTGTTCTTTTCCGATATCAAGGGCTTCACCGAGCTGTCGGAGGAAATGGAACCAGAAGCCCTGACCGAACTGCTTAACCACTACTTCAACGAAATGTCTGAAGTCGCCCTCAAGTACGGCGGAACCATCGACAAGTTTGTGGGCGATTCCATCATGGTGTTCTTTGGCGACCCCACCAGCCGGGGCCAGCGCGAAGATGCCTTTGCCTGTGTCTCCATGGCAATCGAGATGCGAAAGCACATGAAGATCATGCGTCAGAAATGGCGCAGCCAGGGCATTAAAACGCCCCTGGAAATCCGCATGGGCATCAGTACCGGTTACACAACCGTTGGTAACTTCGGGGCTGAGAACCGTATGGATTACACGATTATCGGCAAGGAAGTGAACCTGGCCAGTCGGCTGGAGTCGCTGGCGGAAGCGGGGGAAATTCTCGTGTCCTACGAGACCTTCTCTCTGATCAAAGACAGGATCATGTGCCGGGACAAAGGCGAAATAACGGTAAAGGGTTTCGGCAAGCCGGTTCCTATTTACGAAGTGGTCGATTTCCGCCGGGACATGGGCCCCAATCGAAGCTTCCTCGAGCACGAACACAGTGGCTTTGCCATGTACCTGGATTCTGACAAGATCACCGAGAAAGAACGTGAGTCCATCCTGGCGGCCCTGGAAGATGCCGCAGACCGCCTTCGGCAAGAAGAGGACGCCTCCTGAACCAGGGGCGACCTCGAGAGGATCACTTACTGTCGGACCAATCTCGGCGTGGGCGTTTGATCAGGTTCGGTACCCCGCCACGGATTAATGTCGAGCCCGCCCCGGCGGGTGTAGCGCGCGCACACGGTTAGCCGTTCCGGCTGACACCGTGCCATCAGGTCGGTAAACACGGTCTCCACGCAATGTTCATGGAAATCCTGTTTCTGGCGGAACCCCACCACGTACTTCAGCAACGCGCTGCGAACGATCTTCGGCCCCGTGTAAGTCACCATCAGCGTGGCCCAGTCAGGCTGGCCGGTCACCGGGCAGTTACTTTTCAGCAAATGCGAGCACAGACTCTCTGTGACAACCTCACCACTGGCTGCAAGCACCTCGGGCGAATACTCGTAGGTCGGCTCCGTGACTGGCTCGTCATCAATCAGTTCATGGCCCGGTGGACGTCCGACGGCCTCACCTGATTCGTCCACGCTCTTTATATCAACCTGAACAGCAGCACCGCAGGCGCTGGACAGGTCCTCGGCCATGGTCTCGGCGACCTGCTCCATCGAGGAGAACACCGTCTGGTTGAACGAATTCAGGTACAGCTTCAGGGACTTGGACTCGATGATCGATGGGGACGCTGCGGGAAACCGGATTTCGGCCCACGCCACCGCTGGCACCCCGCTATGGCGCAACCAGGACACCTCCCAGGCCTGCCAGAGATCCTCTCCAAACCACGGCCAGCGGCCATCGTTCAAGCCCAGCCTGCGACGGTTCTCCTCGCGGGCCACCGGGAACAGTAGGGCCGGATCGTAGTGGTCGGGGTACTCGCTGGATTTTCCCAGCGGTGCGTCATGTAGCGCCATAAGGAGTCCTGGAATCAGTGACGGATGCCCTTCCCGCGCGCCAGCATTTTCAGGGCAATGATGGCAAGCACGGAAATGAAAAACAGAATCATACCAAGAGAAACAAACGGATTAACGTCGGAAACCCCGAGAATACCGAAACGGAAGCCGTTTACCATGTACAGAATCGGGTTTGCCATAGACACCCCTTGCCAGAACTCCGGCAAGAGATCGATGCTGTAGAATACTCCGCCGAGATAGGTCAGCGGCGTCAGCACGAACGTCGGCACGATGGAAATATCATCAAACTTGGTCGCCAGCATGGCATTGATGAAGCCACCTAATGCGAAAAGCGCCGAGGTCAGGAACACGGTCACGACCATCATGGGCAGACTGTGAATCGACAGATTGGTAAAGGCCAGCGACAGCAGAGTGACAATCAGACCGATTCCCAAACCACGCGCCATGCCGCCACAGACGTAGCCCGCCAGGATGACCCAGTTCGGGACCGGCGACACCAGCAATTCCTCGATACTGCGCTGGAACTTCATGGAAAAGAATGAAGAGACCACGTTGGCGTATGAATTGGTGATGACCGCCATCATGATCAGGCCGGGGACAATAAACGCCATGTAGTCAAAGCCACCCATCTGGCCAATGCGTGAGCCGATCAGATTCCCGAAGATAATAAAATAGAGCGTCATGGTGACTGCGGGCGGAAGCAGGGTCTGCGCCCAGATCCGCGTGAATCTCCGGATCTCCCGAACCACAATGGTGTTGAAGGCGGTGATCAGGGCCTGTGTCCTCATGCCACGCCCTCCAGTCCGTCACGGGACTCCGAGGCATTCTCTTCCACCATACGAATAAACAGCTCCTCGAGGCGGTTGGCTTTGGTTCTCATACTGACGACTTTGATACCACGCTGCTCCAGCTGCACGAAGACCTGATTCAGGCCCTGACCTTTCTCAACGTCTACTTCCAGGGCGCCCTCCCCGTCCAGCCGGGTCGAAAACCCATCCAACTGTGGCGCCGTCGATAGTGGCAGCTCGGTATCCAGCACAAACGTCTCCACACTCAACTCCTGGAGCAGGTCGCGCTTGCTGGTGTTTTTAAGGATCTTGCCATGGTCGATGATGGCGATGTTCCGGCAAAGCGCTTCCGCTTCCTCCAGGTAATGGGTCGTCAGGATAATGGTCGTGCCCTGCCGGTTCATTTCCTCAAGAAAGGTCCACATTGAGCGCCGGAGCTCAATATCCACTCCCGCCGTCGGCTCATCGAGAATCAGGAGCCGGGGCTCATGAACCAGCGCACGGGCGATCATGAGCCGGCGCTTCATACCCCCGGACAGCATTCTTGCCGGCGTGTCACGCTTGTCCCACAGCCCCAGCTTCTTGAGGTATTTCTCCGCCGACACCGACGCCTGTTTCAGGGGAATGCCGTAGTAGCCGGCCTGCGTCGTCACGATGTCGAAAACTTTTTCAAACTGGTTGAAATTGAATTCCTGCGGAACCACGCCGAGGTTGAGCTTGGCGTCAGAGAGCTGGGTATCAATGTCATTCCCAAACACCCTGACCTTGCCAGAGGTCTTATTGACCAAAGAGCAAACAATACCAAGAGTCGTTGACTTGCCGGCACCATTGGGCCCCAAGAGCGCGAAAAAATCCCCTTCCGCAACGTGAAGGTCTATCCCCTTGAGCGCCTCGAAGCCATCGCCATAGGTTTTAACCAGACCTTCGATTTCCAGAGCATGGGTCATAAACGATCCTGATACCTTGAGCACGCCTGGCCTGATCGGAAGCCTCGCCAGGGCTGAAATTTAGAATGCTATTGATTGTGGCAACTGTCGGTTTTTCAAGGTGCGAACGGGGAATTGGAAACCGCGGTCAAAGACAGAAACTGCGACAGGTATCCCGATAACAGGCCGTGCCCACCCCTATAATGCGGTTACAACAACTTACAAACGAACAGCCGGCTTCCTGTTCAGGGGGCGGCTGAAGAAAAGGGAACGTACGACAAACCATGAGATCCGCTCAACCGATCCGCCTGTCACTCACCCTGATATCCACAATCGCCATTACCGGCTGCCTGGATGACAGCAGCTCCGGGGGCAACGACACCAGCGTGGGCCGGCTCAACTACAACGGCTTCAGCGGCCTGACCTACCAGACCGCCAGTCAGACCGGGACCACCAACGAACAGGGTGAATTCCGCTACTACCCTGGCGAGACACTGAGCCTGCGCGTGGGTGACCTGGCGATTATCGAGGACGTTCCCGCCAGAAAATACGTGACGCCCCTGGAATTCTTCCCGGAGATTCGGTCGGAACTGACCAACCCCGCGTTCGATGACGAGGGGCTCAGCACCCATACCATCACAGAACAGCTGCTGATCGACGACGTGTCGCTGAACAACATAACCCGGTTCCTGATGGCCCTTAATTGGACCGAGAACGTCCGGGAAGGAGAAGGTATCGAGATTCGGGACCGGGTGGTCGAGCAGCTGAATGCAGCCCTACCCGACCTCACGGGCCCCATTGATTTCTCCGTCAGTGAGGCAGAATTTACCGCGCTGGGAACGACGCCATCGCCCGCCAACCAGCTCCTCGCGGCCATTTGCTTCTATCCGGAAGACGACGAATTATGCAAGGAGCCGCCTACACCGGAAGAAATTGCGGCGGCACCGGCACGACCAGACAACGAGATTGACAGGGACCCGGACACCGAGTATCGGGAAGACCTGCAGGCCAATAGAGATCGCATTCTTGGGTCGGTTCGCTCCCTTGAGGACATTGACGCAAACGACGCCCAAACGTATCTGACTCGGGAGCTCAAGGCCATCACGACGGCGATTTCGAACCGGTTCTATCTGAATGAGGACGTGGCCAGCCACCCTGCCAACGATACCAGCATAAAAACAGTGAGCATCCGGAGGATAGGAGGCGCCCCGGAGCTGGCCGACATCGAAGCCATCAGCACCCGTCCGGGCGATGTTGTAATCAATGCCACCAGTTGGCAGGAAGCCGAAGTTGAATATTTTGTGGCGGGCGAAACCGGAGGTGAAGCCGAGCTGGTCATGAGCATTCGCCCGGACGACACCTACCGCTGGGTCCGCAAACAATTGCGGGTAATTATCCGCTGATCAGCCGTGACAGATTCCAGCGCGATTCCCCCCCGGTCACATCGTAGCCCGAAGGATCCAATCCTTCTGTGCCGTGGGGCAGGCACTCCCTGATGGAAACAGCCTCGTCCGTACTCCGGCTTTCGTTGAATCGGGCGAGATCAATCACCTTGGCCGACTTCAGTGGTTTGCGATTGCTGTCGGTCATCACCATGACTCGCGGCCACAGCCGACGCTCGGGTGAGTGAGATACAACCATGCCTCGCTGGCCGTCCGTCAGCTCGACCAGACTGCCGGTGGGATAGATTCCGATCGACTGGATAAAGCTTTCGACAAGGTCTTCCTGAAACTCGATGTTTCTCATGTCGTAGAGCAACGCCACTGCCTTGTCAGGAGTCATCGGCAATGACGCGTCTCTGGGCCCAATCAGCGACTCAAAAAACTCGGCAATACCCGCGACCTTGGCCAGCAATGGAATCCGGTCACCCCGGACTCCCTCCGGAAAACCGGAGCCATTATGGCGCTCACGATGTCCTTGCACGACGCTCAGGACGGCCCGGGAAAGTCCGCTGTCAGACAGCATTTCCACGCCTTTGCCAACATACCCCCGGTAACGGGTATATTCCTCGGCATTCAGTTGCCCTTCCCGGTTCAGCAATTCTCTGGGCAATGCACACTTACCAACCTGGGAGAGCAGGCAGCCCAGCCCAAGATGATTCATCAGGCCTTCATTCAACCCAAGATGGCGACCGCAAACCAGGGCCCACACAGACGTGTTCAGGGCATGCCGGTAAATGTAATCGTCGTGCTGGCGAGTTCGGCTCAGCCAGAGCAAGGCATCTGGTTGACGAATAACGCTGCTGACCATTCTGCTGGTGATCTCGGCGATGGGCTTCAGATCCGTAACGCCATCGTGGCGAACCGTTTCGAACAGGCGATGAAGTGCCATTTCCGCATCGTCCAACAGATGACGGGACGCCTTCATTTCCTTTTTGAGCGTGGTCACCGTTTCATAGGTGACCGGCTCACGAATGCTGATCGGCGGCAGCTGCAACACATCCCGCCCATTTCCGCGCCGACTGGTGGTTCGACCAAAGGTCGGCTTAACGCTTTCAGCCAGTTCTCCGGAAACCCGAACTTCCGCGACATCAATCATCACCCACTTGCAATGGGATGTCAGTGCGCGCAGATCGTCCTGGGACCGGATAGGAAAACCCTGGATGGGAAACGGAGTCTGGTGCCAGGGCCGGTCCAGATCGGACACAAACATGCCCACTTCCAGATCGTGCACCGCAATTTTTCTCTGCTGGACGCCCACAAGCCACCTCTATGCATAAACTTTTCGATGGCTACCATTCTGACCGAGTGGCCAACAGAGTCCATAACAGTTTGGTAGCGCAAAGTAACCTGAAGGCGACAAAAGGTAACGCTAATGTTCAGGAGGAAACAAAGTGTAGCAATGTGATAGCGATCACACGAAAATGTCAAAACGTGTCACTCTGCGTCACATGCAGACTCGTCGAATTCCGGCATTTTTGCTCGAAGCGAGCCACGGGGCGCCTTCCGAGCATATACCGTGTAGGGCACCGGAGACGCCCTCAAATAATCCAGGTTACGTTTTTCGTCACCCTGGCCCCGGGTTGGAGAAACCGGCCTGCAGGAAACGAGCAGCTCAAGTTTTCCACCGAGCCCGGCAATACGAGCGTCGGGATTCGATGGATCCACCACCATGCAGGGAGCCTCATCCAACACCGGATTTCCCCCGGGAGCCTGCACGTCCACTCCCGGCTCACCACAAGCCCGGATACCGACACCGCAGCCAGCCGCATCCTCGTCGGCTTCGTCCCTCAGCCGCCACACACGGTCACTGCACTGGGTCTCCACACGAATAGGGGTTGCCTTATTATTGGCCAGCCACCAATCAGGATATTCGGCCGTCTGCCAGGAAACGCGTATCTGGCGGGACTCCCCCGCGGAGTTTTCAGCCGGGAACATGGCGTAGTGGGAATAATAGGATGCGCAACCGGGCAAGATCAGGGGCAGAAAAAGGAGAAAAAAGCGTTTCATGTCAGTCGCCGTTATGCTCGAATTGAAGCCCGAATCCGTCATTGGTCTTGCGAACGACCAACATATCAAGAATCGGCGCCGGCACTGGCAACCCCTGAACCTGGACTGTCACCCTGTCGCCAAGCGACGGCTCAAAGGGTTCCGTATCGACAACAATGAACACCCCGCCGTCGGATATATCCCGGGTTGAGAAGACAAACTCCCCGAGAAGCGGGTGTCTAACCTTTACCTTGGCACTCATTGCGGTGCGTATATGTTCTCTTCGATCGTTCCCTGCCATCGCGCGCTTCCACTACTTTTTACATAGTTTTTATAGTCTTCCGAAGCATACCACCATTTTCACCCAAAAAGGCCAAAGGTGATATTGACTAACCGATTAATACAAATGAGAATGGTTGGCGTTTTTAAATGCCTGCGACTAACATCGCGGGACGTGACTCCAGCATTCTTTGAAAAGGACAACGACATGCGACTGAAACTGGCCGCAACCGCAACCATTGCAATGACCCTGCTTCCACTGAGCGCATCGGCCGAGGGCGAGGTCAATATCTACTCATACCGTCAGGCCTACTTGCTAGAACCCCTGCTCAATGCGTTTGAGCAAGAAACCGGCATTGACACCAACGTTGTTTTTGCCAAGAAAGGTCTCGCTGAGCGACTTGAACGGGAAGGACGCAACAGCCCGGCCGACCTCGTCATGACCGTCGACATTTCCCGGATCAACGAACTGGTCGAACGTGATCTGGTCCAGGGCGTCGACAGCGAAACGCTGAACAACAACATTCCGGAAAACCTCCGCCATCCGGAAGGTAAGTGGTTTGCACTGACCACTCGAGGCCGTCTGATCTTCACGTCGAAAGAACGGGTCGAGGAAGGCGAAATCACGACTTATGAAGAGCTGGCGGACGACAAATGGAACAACCGCATCTGCACACGCAGCGGCAAACATCCCTACAACATTGCCCTCATCTCTTCCATGATCGCTCACCACGGGGAGGCTGAAACGCAAGATTGGCTTGAAGGCGTCAAGGACAACCTGGCCCGCAAGCCCCAAGGTGGTGACCGTGACCAGATCAAGGCCATTGCCGAGGGCGTGTGTGACGTTTCCATCGGCAACAGCTACTACTACGGCAACATGCTCCAGGACGAAAACCAGCGCGACATTGCCGAGCAGGTTCGCCTGGTATTCCCCAATGCGGAAGGCCGTGGCACTCACATCAACATCAGCGGCATCTCCCTGACCAAGAGTGCCCCGAACCGCGACAATGCGATCAAACTGATGGAGTTCCTGTCCTCGGCAGAAGCTCAGCGTATCTACGCCGAAGCAAACACCGAGTATCCGGCAAACCCCAACGTTGCACCATCCGGTCTCGTTGCAGAATGGGGCGAAATAAATCCGGACCAACTGTCCCTCCAGGAAATCGCAGATAACCGGAATGCGGCAGTGAAACTGGTTGACCGCGTCGATTACGACGGCGAGTAACACCAGGGGGCCGAAGCGACACTGCGCGACCTTCGGCCCGCTTTCTTCCTGAACAAAAGCCTGTTGCAGATGACCCGAGTGATTGCAGGCAGCCAGTCAGCTGTCTACAATCGACAGCCTTTCTCATTTCGATTCAACAACAGGAAACCTATGACTGAGGCCGTCACCAGCATTGATCCAGGGCTTGCCGAGCCCTTGCTGGCGAAACGAACCTCACGCCGGTGGCTGGTAACCGCCGCCCTCACCACTGCCATTGTGGTGCTGCCGGTGCTCTCCGTTATCTTTCTCGCCTTTTTTCCGGAAGAAAACATCTGGCCGCACCTGCTCGATACGACGCTCCCGCGGTACCTGACGACGACGCTCCAGCTGATGCTCGGCGTGGGCGCGCTGACCCTCGTCATCGGCCTCTCGACGGCCTGGGCGGTCACCATGTGTGAATTCCCCGGACGGCGTTTTTTCGAGTGGGCGATGCTGCTTCCGTTCGCGGTTCCTGCCTACGTCATTGCCTACGTTTACACCAGCCTCCTCGACTACGCAGGACCGGTGCAACGAGCCCTGAGGGAATGGTTCGGCTGGGAGAATGCCAGCGATTACTGGTTTCCTGAAATCCGCAGCCTTGAAGGTGCCACGCTGATGATCGGCCTGGTGCTCTACCCTTACGTCTACCTGCTGGCGAGAGCCGCTTTTCTGGAACAATCGCCGTCGTTGTTCGCTGTTAGCCGCAGCCTGGGCCACTCCGCCCTGAGCACCTTCTTTCGTGTGGTCTTACCCATTGCGCGACCAGCCGTGGCAGTTGGCCTCTCGCTGGTGCTGATGGAAACCCTGAACGACTTCGGCACCGTCGACTTCTTTGCGGTTCAGACCCTCACGGCCGGCCTGTTCGACACCTGGATGAACCTGGGCAACCTGGGCGGGGCTGCACAGATTGCGACCACCATGCTCATCTTCGTGGTTATCCTGGTTACCCTTGAACGGTATTCCCGGCGCCGGCAACAACAGTTTGCCGCCCGCGACAACCGTGATCCGATCCGTCGGTTCACCATGTCATTTCCTCGGCAGCTGGTTTGCGTGACCGTTTGTGCCGTGCCTGTGACCTTCGGCTTCCTCATTCCCGGATTCACGCTCGGCCTCTATGCCTGGGAATACTTTGGTGAAAGCTGGAACCCGGACTTCATCCGCAACACCTTCAACAGTCTCTTCCTGTCTGGCACAGCGGCACTGACTACCCTGCTGATCGGGATTACCCTGGCTTATAGCCGCAGACTGCACAACACCCGCGGGATGCAGATTCTGATGCGGCTCTCAAGCCTTGGGTATGCAATGCCCGGGGCGGTGTTGGCCGTGGGAGTAATCGTCCCCCTCGCCGGTTTTGATAACTGGCTCGATAGCCTGATGCGAGAATTTTTCGGTGTCAGTACCGGCCTGCTTCTGAGCGGCTCCGCCTTTGCCCTGGTGTTTGCCTACACGGTGCGGTTCCTTGCCGTTTCCGCGGGCAGCGTGGAGAGCGCGCTTCAGAAGATCACACCCAGCATGGATATGGCATCGCGTTCACTGGGGCACACGCCGGGCAAAACCCTGGTCCGCGTCCACCTTCCGATGCTCAGGGGAACGCTCCTGACGGCTGCCCTGGTGGTGTTCGTGGACTGCATGAAGGAACTTCCGGCAACCCTGATCCTCCGCCCCTTCAATTTTGAAACCCTGGCGACCTATGTCTACCAGTTTGCGTCGGACGAGCGTCTCTATCACAGCGCCCTGCCGGCGCTGATCATTGTCCTGGCGGGAATCGTTCCAATCATTCTGATGAGTCGATCCATCTCCAACACCCGGACGATTGGCTGAACAGACGTCGATCTTGCGGACTACAGGGTGACCCGTGAGTGGGCATCCTTGACGACAAAACGCCCCTCAAAGACGGCCACGGGTTGATTCTGAGGCTCGGCGGTAGGAACGCCGCAAAACACTTCGGCAGTGAGATCCAGCCGGCCCTTGCCATGCCGCGCCAGGCTTTTTCGGAACTTGGCGGGAATTTCGCCGGCCGGCAAGCGGCAGATCACATAGAAGTCCCGGTCAACGGGCTCCAGATAATCGATATTGCCGCTCTGGACAACCACGGCGCCCCTGAGACCGAGATCCGCCAGTGCAAGCTCCGTGAGCCCCCAGGCCGCGGTAACGGCCGCAGAGTAAACACTGCCCCCGAAACCCGTACCTTGATGATTTCGGTTTTGGTCCAAGGGAGCGCTGAGAAGTAGCGCATGACCATCCCAGGATATCAAACGGATTCCCAACGCTCTGGACAGCGGAATTTCTTCATTGATGCGTTTCTGGAAAAGCGCCAACTGGGTCATAACATCCTCCTGATCTTGCTCCAGTTTATGCCTCTTCCCGGAGATTCCCTATGCGACTTATGTCGGCTCCAGATGGCAAGAGGCCCGGCGTTGCCGGGCCTCTTTTGCTTCGGTTAATCTCCGACTCGCGTTACTGCCAGATAACGGCCTGACGCTGCGCGTACCAGTTGTCCACCTTCTCCTGATAGGCATCCTCCACCACATTACGCTTGAGCTTGAGGGTGGGCGTCAGGAAGCTGTTCTCGATGGACCACTCATCGCTTACCACCGTGATGAACGCCAGCTGTTCGTGGGGATCTACCGTCTTGTTGACCTCCTGAATGAGGTTCTTGAAGCTGGCTTCAAGTTCCTTGCGGAAGCTTTCATCGGCAGTCTTCGGGCGAATCTCCTCACCGAGCATCACCAACGCATGGGGCTGGGTCTGATTGGCACCTGACACACAGACCATTTCGATGGCGTCGTGGGACATCAGACGGTTCTCGATCGGTGCCGGCGCGATGTATTTGCCCTTGCTGGTCTTGAAGATCTCCTTGATCCGGCCTGTCAGCTTGAGACGTCCCATCTCATCGATTTCGCCCTTGTCACCGGTTTTCAGGAAACCGTCGTCGGTAAAGGCCTCCCGGGTTTTCTCTTCATCCTTGTAGTAGCCCATCATGGTGGCCGGGCTCTTGACCAGCACTTCACCCTGCTCGCTGATCCTGACCTCAACACCCGGCAGCGCTTCACCCACATACCCGGTACGTGAACGCCCCGGCTTGTTCATGTGGGAATAGGCAAAGTTTTCCGACATGCCATACCCCTCCAGCAGCTCCAGCCCGAGGTTGCGATACCAGTCAAGCACATCACTTGAGAGCGGCGCAGAGCCACTGCCAGCCAGCTTGACCTTGCTTAGGCCCAGACCTTTCAGGATCTTCTTCTTGATCAGCGTGCTGACCACGGGAATCTTAAGTAGCCGTTCCAGCTTCTGCTTCGGCAGCTTCTGAAGCACCCCATGCTGGAACTTCACCCACAGGCGTGGCACAGACAGAAACAGGGTCGGCTGTGCCCGCTGCAGATCCTGGACAAAGGTATCCAGAGACTCTGCAAAGTACAGCTCGAAACCGGTGTAGAGCGAGCCCAACTCGACAAACGTCCGCTCAAACACGTGGGCCAGCGGCAGGTAAGAGAGCATGCGCTCTTCCGAACCGACACCCAGGACCTGGGTCCCACCAGCGGCGGCAAACGCCATATTGCGGAAACTCAGCATCACACCCTTGGGACGACCGGTACTCCCGGAGGTATACACGATAGTCGCCAGCTCGTCCGGCTCTCGCTGAACCTGGCCTTCCAGCGGTGGGTACTTGGCCACGATGTCGTCCCAGGTTTCAAAATCATTGGGTGGACTCAGCGGATAGGAAATGCAGCGAACCGATTCCGGCACGCCTGCTTTCATCATGTCCCAATCGTCGAGCTTGCCGACGAACAGGACATCGCACTCGGCGTGATTAAGGATGTAGTTGACGGTATCGGAATTCAGGGTTGGATAAAGCGGAACGGAAATATGACCAGCCATCCAGATGGCCCAATCGGTCATGATCCATTGCGCACAGTTCTTGGAGATCAGGCCAATCCGGCTCTTTTCCGGGAGGTTGAGCGACTTGAGGTAGGCCGCCACGCGCCGTGCCTCATCAACCGCTCTGCCCCAGGTGTATTCAACGACCTTGCCATCACCGATGGGCTGAGTCATGTAAAGGGAGTTCGCCTTGGTGGTTTCCCAGTGGTAAACCATATCCAGCGGGAGTTTGTTAGTTGTGTCCATGAATCTTCCTTGCATTCGTTATTCGAATTATTCGGTCTTGTTATTAGACTTTCGTAGGGTATTTCAACACACTATCGCCAGTCAAAATGTGACACAAGCAAAACTATTCCACTTCTCAACTTTCCTCGTGACAACCGCCTTCCGGCCAACAATGCTCCCCCGAATCCCTCAGGCCTGTGGTAAACTTGCGCCCCTTCGTATTTCTGAACGTCGAACACTCATCAAAACCAGACACTGACTCGGAGACAGGCACATGGCCAAGAGAACTCTGCGCACCCTGATTGGTGCAACACTGCTGGCAGCGGCGAGCCTGGGACAGGCTCAGGAAGTACGCACGGTTGCCATTACGCAGATCGTCGAGCATCCGGCACTGGATGCCGTTTACCAGGGCGTAAAAGACGAACTTGCCGAGCAGGGCTACACGGAGGGTGACAACCTGACCGTCATGCACGAAAGCGCGCAGGGAAATTCGGCCATTGCCTCTCAGATTGCCCGTAAATTTGTCGGCGAGAGCCCCGACGTGATCGTAGCCATCGCAACGCCGTCTGCCCAGACGGTCGCAGCCGCAGCCCGCAATATTCCAGTGATCTTCTCGGCCGTGACCGACCCGGTTGGCGCCAAGTTGGTCTCCAGTCTTGAGGCGCCGGGCAAAAATATTTCGGGCGTCAGCGACATGCTGCCGATCGACAAACACCTGGACATGCTTCAGCGCGTCATGCCCGATGCCAAGCGCATTGGTACGGTCTACAACCCCGGTGAAGCCAATGCCGTATCACTCGTAGAACTTCTTGAGGAACGTCTGGCCGCCCGTGATCTGAAACTGGTCAAGGCGGCAGCAACCAAGACATCCGAAGTACTTGGTGCCTCCCGCTCTCTGGTGGGCGAAGTCGACGCTATCTATCTGACCACAGACAATACGGTGATCAGTGCCGCAGAGGCCGTCATCTCGGTCGGTGAACGCGCCGGGATCCCTGTGTTTGCGGCGGATACCGCAACGGTCGCTCGCGGGGCCGTCGCGGCGCTCGGCTTCGACTACTACAACCACGGCCGCCAAACCGGCGCGATGGTCGCCAAAGTCCTGAACGGCGCCAATCCCGGCGATATGCCAGTGGAAACCATGGATACACTGGATCTGTTTGTGAACCCTGCCGCGGGTAAGCGTATGGGCATCACCCTGTCTGAGGACCTGATCCGGGACGCCAAAGAAGTCGTCAAAAGCGACAAGTAACGCCTGACCAAAACGGGCGGACCCCACAAGGGCCCGCCCGTTTTCTTTCACAGTGAATATTACCCATGCTCAGTGAAATCGCATTCTATGGCGCCATTGAGACCGGCCTCATTTACGGCCTGGTCGCCTTTGGCATTTACATCTCGTTCCGGGTACTGGACTTCCCGGACCTCACCGTCGACGGTAGCTTCCCGCTGGGTGCGGCTGTCGCCGCCGTCCTCATCATTGGCGGCTGGAATCCCTGGATCGCCACAGGCGCGGCTGTGCTTGCCGGGATGGCCGCAGGGGCGGTCACAGCATTACTCAACGTGAAACTCAAGATTCTGAATTTGCTGGCTTCGATCCTCACCATGATTGCGCTTTATTCCGTGAATCTGCGCATCATGGGCCGGCCAAATGTTGCGCTTCTCACCGAACAGACTGTCCTCACTCCCTGGTATAACCTCGACCTGGCCTACCATCAGGTACCCGTGTTGCTGTTTATCATTGTGGTGATCGTGGCGCTGATTCTGCTCTGGCGCTTTATGAAGTCGGAAACCGGTCTGGCCATGCGCGCCACCGGCGCCAATCCCCGGATGGCCCGGGCCCAGGGCATTGCGACGGGGGCTATGATCGTACTGGGTGTCGCCCTGTCCAACGGCCTCGTTGGCCTGGCTGGCGCACTGTTTGCCCAGAGCCAGGGTGCCGCAGACGTGACCATGGGCGTTGGCGTCATCGTGATCGGCCTGGCCTCGCTGATCGGGGGCGAGGCTGTGATCACACCCTCGACCGTAGTGCGCGCCCTGCTCGCCTGCGTGTTTGGCGCCATCATTTACCGGCTGGCCATTGCGTTCGCACTGAACGCCGACGTACTTGGGCTTCAGGCCCAGGACCTGAACCTGATCACAGCAGTCCTGGTAACCCTGGCAATCGTTCTGCCCGGCGTTCGCAGTTCCGTGATCGGCAAATTCACCCGTAACAAGGCCTGAGGAGGCGACATGATCAGTGCAAGCGATCTCCGACTGACCTTTGGCAAGGGAACGCCCCTGGAAAACCCCGCCCTCCGGGGGATGAGCCTGACGGTCAACCAGGGTGAATTCGTGACCGTCATTGGCAGCAACGGCGCCGGTAAATCCACGTTTCTGAACGCCCTTTCCGGAGAAGTTCTCGTGGACAGTGGCGAGATCATCGTCGACAACGTCGATGTCACCAAACTGCCGACACACAAACGCGCAGGACGCGTTGCCAGGGTTTTCCAGGACCCCCTGGCGGGAACCTGTGAAGCTCTTTCCATTGAGGAAAACCTCGCATTGGCCATCAAGCGTGGCCAACGTCGCGGCCTGAGCGCGGCGGTCAAGAGGCAGTACCTTGAGCAGTTTCGGGAGAGCCTGTCTTCGCTGAAGCTTGGCCTGGAAAATCGGCTCGGTGACAAAATGGGGCTGCTCTCTGGCGGCCAACGCCAGGCCGTCAGCCTTCTGATGGCCAGCCTGACACCGTCCAGCATCCTGCTGCTGGACGAACACACTGCGGCTCTGGATCCCAAAACCGCGGCGTTCGTGCTGGAACTCACCACAAAGATCATCGAAGAGCAAAAGCTGACTGCCCTGATGGTCACTCACAGCATGAAACAGGCTCTGGAAGTGGGCGACAGAACAGTCATGCTCCACCAGGGCCAGGTGGTGTTCGACATAGCCGGTAGTGAGCGCGAAGGCCTGGAAGTGAAAGACCTTCTTGGCCTGTTCGAGAAGCAGCGGGGGTTGTCAGTGGATGACGACAGCCTGCTGTTAGGCTAAGCCAGCAATACCCAATAAAAAGCGGGGCCTGGCCCCGCTTTTTATTGCACTTGACTGAAGCCCGATCAGTGACCGTAGATTCGCATCGCGGTGTTGCTAATCGCCAGGTCATCCAGTGCAAGCGAGCCAATCGATGTGCCGCCCACAATCACACCACCAATGCGGATATCCGCCTCGAAGGTATTGAGATCGACCGCAAGACTGTCCACGCCAGCGCTGTTAGGCGCCTTGTAGATGTCCATATCCACTCTGGCAAAGAGATCCAACGCCCGAGGCGCATTCAGATCGTACCCAGAACCGGTAAGCTCAAAGTCACGGATTCCAAGCGCCAGAAATGGCACGTCGAAATCCATATCATCGATAGCAATGTCGGTGATGAAATTGAGCTCATCAGTTGCGGTATCCACCGAAATCGTCCCCGAACCGATAAGCGCATCCATCCTGAAGTTGTCCATGATGGTGGTGCTATCCGTCTGACCGATCAGATTCCAGGATCCCGTTCTAACGCCCAGATCAATAAACGCCAGATCTTGTGGCTGGAAGTTGATAATTGCATCCCCATCAGACAGGACGTCAATATCAATGCGGATATTATCTAACAGGGTGTTCGCCGCACGCCCTGTCAGATTCAGACGCATTTCGGAAAACAGATCGGTACGATTGGTACCGCCCACGAAGATATCGTTCACTTCCAACGAGCCTTCATCGGTGTAGATGAAGCGATCGATGTTCAGCTTGGTTTCAAGCTCGATGGTGACACCGGCCTGACCGGTGATATTCCCCATCACGGAATCATCCAGCATCTGGATCTCCGCCATGGCCGCAGGTGGAACACCTGCAACGCACAGCGCTAGCAAGGTAGGTTTCAGGCCTTTCATTGTTCGTTCCTTTTATAGTAGTTATCACTTCCTGTGGGCCACTGCTTTGTACGACGCCACCCCCATACTCTAGCGACACGTTGTCCCGGGGTACGTGCAGGGGTCACAAATTGGTTGCTATTCACAACCATACGATGCCCAACTCGCACATTTTTTGACCACAACATGTAGTGTTAATGAAGATTCGAAGCCAAGCTCTCGTTTTTCGGAGATTTTCAGCGTTGCAACCATCGGTCGATTGATTTTCTTTGCGCCATCACACCAATCAATAGTTGCGTTCTTGTTCACACAACACTATATCCTGTTATACTTTCGTAAAAATAAGCCCATATATAGGGGCAAGGACTTCCGGGGTAACCCGCCGCCAGGCGGCCCCAAAAACGGCTTCAGCCAAGCCGGCAACAACGATCCAAAGCAGAAACCGGAGTGTCCCGGCGCGTTAACGCTTAATCAGCAACCACCACATGTAGTGGTTGCTCGCGCGCAGGGGGCCTAGACCGGACTTTAGGAAATTCAAGGGGTACAGCGCTGTCACAGGAGATGGCGCTGTCAAAAGAAGACATACTGAGAATACCGAGGGTGGCAATGAACGCTAAGGCACAGGCAGTGGTTACTACAATTCCGATGCAGGAAGCTTCGCTCGACATCTGGAACAGCAAATACCAGCTGAAAACCAAGACTGGCGAGCCCGTCGACAAGGACATCAACGCTACGTACGAACGTGTAGCCAAGGCCCTGTCTGAAGTCGAAAACAAGTCCGTGCGCACAAAGCACATGAAGGACTTTATCTGGGCACTGCAGAATGGTGCCATTCCCGCCGGACGCATCACGTCCAACGCAGGCGCAGAAGCCCACAAGCCGGCAACGTCCACCATCAACTGCACGGTATCCGGCTCCGTCCAGGATTCCATGAACGACATCCTGGAGAAGAACCACGAAGCTGGTCTGACCCTCAAAGCCGGCTGCGGCATTGGGTATGAATTCTCCACTCTGCGCCCCAAAGGTGCCTATGTGGCCGGCGCCGGTGCGACCACCTCTGGCCCCCTGTCGTTCATGGATATCTTCGACCGTATGTGCTTCACCGTGTCGTCCGCCGGTGGCCGCCGCGGCGCCCAGATGGCGACGTTCGATGTCCACCACCCCGACGTGATCGATTTCATCCAGGCCAAGCGTGAGGATGGCCGCCTGCGCCAGTTCAACCTGTCCCTGCTGATCACCGAAGACTTCATCGAAGCCGTTCGGAATGGTGACGACTGGCACCTGTCCTTCCCCGTTACCCAGAAGGAAGTTGAAGACGAAGAGCTGGATCTGAGCGATGCCAGCCAGTTCGTGTACCGTGATTTCCCGATCCTTGATGGCTATGTGGTCAACGATGAAGGCAAAGTTGCATGCCGCATCTACCGAACCCTGAAAGCCCAGTTCATCTGGGATACCATCATGACCTCAACCTACGATTACGCCGAGCCAGGCTTCATTCTGATCGACAAGGTCAATCAGATGAACAACAACTGGTTCTGTGAGGACATCCGCGCCACCAACCCCTGTGGCGAGCAACCCCTGCCTCCCTACGGCAGCTGCCTGCTGGGTTCGGTGAACCTGACCAAGTTCGTCGACTATCCGTTCACGGACAAAGCCAGCTTCAACTATGAGAAATACCGCAAGGTCGTCGGCATCTTCACCCGCATGCTGGATAACGTGGTTGAAATCAACGGCCTGCCATTGGAAGAACAGCGCCACGAAATCACTTACAAGCGCCGTCACGGCATGGGCATTCTTGGCCTCGGCTCTACCCTCGCGATGCTGCGCATGCCCTACGGTTCTGAAGAATCGGTGCAGTTTACCGAAGACGTGGTCCGGGAAATGGCCGTCGAAGGCTGGCGTCAGTCCCTGACCCTGGCTGAAGAAAAAGGCGTAGCCCCGATCATGGACGATGAGTTCGAGATCACACCGAAGATGCTGAGCAAGTGCCCCCAGCTCTCCGAAGACGGCTACAAGCTGGGCGACAAGCTCAAAGGGCGGGTATTGCACGCCAAGTACAGCAAGTACATGCAGCAGATTGCCAACGTGGAGCCGAAACTGGTGGAGGAACTGGCGGAGAAAGGTGGGCGTTTCACCCACCACACCTCCATCGCACCAACAGGAACGATCAGCCTGTCGCTGGCCAATAACGCCAGCAATGGTATCGAGCCGAGCTTCTCGCACCACTATGCCCGGAACATCATCCGTGAAGGCCGGAAGACCAAGGAAAAAGTCGACGTCTTCTCGTTCGAACTGCTGGCCTACCGCCATCTGGTCAATCCGGGTGCAATGCCGTTCTCCGAAGATGACGACAAGAAACTGCCGGCCTACTTCACAACATCCGACGATGTGAGCCCGGCCCAGCACGTAGACATCCAGGCGGCGGCTCAGAAATGGGTAGATTCCTCGATTTCCAAGACGGCCAATGTTCCGACAGACTTTGATTACCGTGATTTCAAAGATATCTACCTGTACGCCTACGACAAGGGCCTGAAGGGGTGCACCACGTTCCGCTTCAACCCGGAAGCGTTCCAGGGCGTACTGGTGAAGGAAAAAGACCTTGAAAACACGCTGTACGAGTTCACTCTGGATGATGGCAGCAAGGTCACGCTGAGAGGCAACGAGCAGGTCGAGTACGACGGCGAAATTCACAACGCCGCCAACCTGTTCGACGCACTCAAAGAAGGCACTTACGGCAAGTACTGATCCGGGAACCCGACACAGGACAACGAACATGACAGTTAAAATCAGCAACAAAATCGTCGGCTACCGCGTTAAGAAAGCCGATCCAGAAGCAGCCGCCGAACACCAGGCACCGGTGCAGGCTGAAACCAAACCCGTGCAGATGAACGAGCATATCGAACGGCCGGACTTCCTGCTGGGAACGACCTACAAGATCAAGCCGCCGATTGGTGAGCATGCGATGTACATCACCATCAACGACATCCTGCTCAACGAGGACACGGACCACGAGAGCCGGCAGCCCTACGAAGTGTTCATCAACTCCAAGTCCATGGAGCACTTCCAGTGGGTAATCGCCCTCACCCGCGTTATTTCCGCGGTCTTCCGCAAAGGCGGTGATGTGACCTTCCTGGTGGAAGAGCTGCGTTCCGTTTACGACCCGAATGGTGGCTACTTCAAGAAAGGTGGCGTGTTCATGCCTTCTCTGGTGGCCGAAATCGGTGCCGTGATCGAGAAGCACCTGAAAGCCATCGGCCTGCTGGAAAGTGAAGAAATGAGCGAGACGACCAAGCGCATTCTCGCCGAAAAGCGCGCCGAGTTCGAAGCCAGCCACACCACGGCAACAAACGACGACAAGGCCAGCGACTACCCGGCGAACGCCACCATGTGCGGCAAGTGCAGCACCAAGGCGGTGATCGTGATGGACGGTTGTGCCACCTGCCTTTCTTGCGGCGACAGCAAGTGCGGTTAAGGTGACTGGCTGGTGAATGACGAAAAGGCCTGAAGTGAAAGCTTCGGGCCTTTTTGTTTTTAGCCGTTTAATTATCAGTGCGTGATACACGATGAAGATTGACGCGAAGAACCTCCCCGACAGTGATGTGACATGCTCCACCTGCAAAGCAAATTGTTGCCGCCTGGAGGTCATGCTGATTACGGATACGGGGGTGCCTGAAAAGTATGTCGACTTCGATAAGTGGGGCGGAATGACCATGGCGCGCCTGGACGACGGATGGTGTGCCGCGCTGGATCGCTCTACGATGCTCTGCAGTATCTATGAGAAACGCCCACTGATCTGTCGTGAGTTTGAACTGGGCGGCTACGACTGCCTCTCGGAAAGGGCCTCCCTCCAGGGCAAGAAATATGGGACGAAGCTTTGATATGCTGGGAAAACGCACTACGTGAAGCCTTTCTGGCAGGAGCGACATTATGGCTGGTGGCTGGAACCGTGATGGGGCCGTTCAGGATCAGATCGATGCAAGCGTGGAAGACGCCGTCGCAGAGGCCCGCAGTCGGTTGGGCATAGGTGAAAGCGCCGCTTTCTGCGAGGAATGCGACCAACCCATTCCCGAGGCGCGGCGAAAAGCCATCCCCGGTGTCCGCCTGTGCGTAACGTGCCAGTCTGAGCTGGAAAAAAAGCAAACGGCGTCAGGTGGCATTAACCGGCGAGGCAGCAAAGACAGTCAGCTGCGATGAACAGGCGTCGGGTCCCACCGAAACAACACAGACAGAGGGAAAGGTGTCTGGATGAAAACCATCGGCCTGCTGGGCGGCATGAGTTGGGAATCTACCCAGAGTTACTACCGCTTGATCAATGAAGGGGTCAAAGCCCGCCTTGGCGGCCTCCACTCTGCCCGCCTCATTCTGTACAGCGTCGATTTTGCCGAGATCGAAAAACTGCAACACCAGGGGGACTGGGAATTGACCGCCGAGGTGCTTGCCTCGGCGGCGCAGACCCTTGAAACCGCAGGCGCCGATTTCCTGATGATCGGTACCAACACCATGCACAAGGTGGCTCCACAGATCGAAGAGGCGATCGGCATTCCCCTGCTCCACATTGCCGACGCCACCGCCAGTGCGTTGCAACAGGACGGCATTGCCACCGTGGGCCTGCTGGGAACACGGTTTACCATGGAGCAGGAATTCTACCGCGCCCGCCTGGAGCAGACCGGAATCCAAGTCATCATTCCGACCCAGACCGACCGACGCGAAATTCACCGGGTGATTTACGAGGAACTCTGCCACGGTAATATCCAACCGAGGTCGAAAGATACCTACCTCACTGTTGTCGACTCCCTGTCGGCGCGGGGTGCGCAGGGAATTATCCTTGGCTGTACCGAAATCGGCCTGTTAATCCAACAGCCTGATACGCCGGTGCCGCTGTACGACACCACCGACATACACGCGCGTGCCGCTGTCAGCCAGGCCCTGGACGAAGCCTGACACGTCATGGATCGGCTGAAACCCATTTCCAGTGCGTTGCCGTACAACTTGCATATCATGCCATGGTCGCAATCCGATGGAGCCAATCTATGAGCAAGCCAGTGATCGCCGACAACAAACCCAAAAGGGTCAGACTGGAAAAGGGGGAAGAATACCTCTTCTGCGCCTGCGGACAATCAGACGACCAGCCCTTTTGCGACGGAACCCACGCCAGCGCCGATACGGACCTCACCCCCAGAAACTTCACCTCGCGAAAAAGCGAAGATGCCTATCTGTGCCAGTGCAAGCACACGCAAAATCCGCCCTATTGCGATGGCAGCCACAAACAGTTCAATGACGAGCAGGTCGGTCAGGAAGGCCCCGGGGCCAGCGAACACAAGTCAGGCGACGCGCCTGAAGCCAAAGCCACACGGGAAGAGCCGACAGTTGCCTTTATTCACGAACTTGCCCGGGATGGGCTTGAGAAAATGGGGCATCATGGCCCAACCACCGCCATGGGCGTGCCCCGCCACACCCTGCCCCACTGGGACGACTTGCAACTCATGGTGGCACAACTGGCAACACAGCCTCTTATGGAAGACGCAGACGTGGGTACCGAACTGGTCATTGGTCCGGAGGCGAGGAAACCGCTTACCCTGAGTATGCCGTTATTTGTCTCGGACATGAGCTTTGGCGCTCTCTCCGAAGAAGCCAAGGTTGCGCTGGCTCGTGGTGCCGAACTGGCGGGCACCGGTATCTGTTCCGGGGAAGGCGGCATGTTGCCGGAAGAGCAGGCGGAAAGCTCGCGGTATTTCTATGAGCTGGCCAGCGCCAAGTTTGGTTATCGGGAAGAGCTTTTGAAAAAAATACAGGCATTTCACTTTAAAGGTGGCCAGGGCGCCAAAACCGGGACCGGAGGGCACCTCCCCGGAAACAAGAATACCGCCAGAATTTCCGAAGTCAGGGATATTCCCGAGGGAGAGCCTGCCATCTCACCGCCAACCTTTGAAGACATGCACACCGTCAAAGACTTCCGGAACTTCGCTGATAAGGTCCGTGAAATTACCGGCGGCATCCCCATTGGATTCAAGCTGAGTGCCAATCACATCGAGCGGGATATCCAGTTCGCACTGGATGCCGGCACCGACTACCTCATTCTGGACGGCCGAGGGGGTGGTACTGGCGCAGCGCCTGAAATTTTCCGCGACCACATCAGTGTGCCGACCATCCCTGCGCTCGCCAGAGCCAGGCGATACCTCGATGAACACGGTGCCAGTGGCCGGGTCACTCTGATCGTGACCGGAGGGCTCAGAGTACCGATCGATTTTGTCAAAGCCATGGCGCTGGGTGCCGATGGCGTGGCCATCGCCAACAGCGCCATTCAATCCATCGGCTGTGTCGCAGCCCGGATATGCAATACCAACAACTGCCCAGCCGGCATTGCCACCCAGAACGCGGACTTGCGACAGCGTCTGAACGTGGACAAATCCGCCCAACAGCTGAAGAATTTTCTCGAAGCCTCGGTGTCGCTCATGCAAGTGATGGCCCGTGCCTGCGGCCACGGCCACCTGAACCAGTTCAACAAGGAGGACCTGGCGACCTGGCATCGCGAGATGGCCTTGCTCAGCGGGGTCCGCTACGCCGGCTTCAGTGATTTGTCATCCTGAGCCGTTGCTGACTTGCTGGTGGGCTCTTCGGCTTCGGCCGCAAGAGCCCTCACCCGCTCGAAATCCTCGTCACTGAACACGCCGTTCACCCCGGAGATGGCCGCGAGCTTCATTCCGTGGCGTAGCCCCAGCTGGTAGATTTCCCGCACCTTTTCCCATTCGATGTTCCGGCCCAGAGTAAAGTTCTCGAACCGTCCTTCCAGGGCGAGTACGATCGTTTCCGCCAGACAGGCGTACGCTATGCCTCTCGGTAATCCAATATCTTTCATATGAACGTCGCCCGGGAGCTGGATCTCACCAGACTCGATCACCAGGACATCCGGACGTTTCGCAACGTCCTCGGCCGGGATGTCCAACGGGCGCGCCACATCCGTAATGACACAACCGGGCTTCACTTTCGTGATGTCCAGAATCCGCTTTCCGGCTCCGGAGGTGGCGGTAACAATCATGTCCATATCCGCCACATCCCGATCAGCGGAGCCCGCCACGTGCACCACTGCCCCCGGGGTTTCCTGTTCAATGCTTTCTTTCAGCGCAAGCAACTTGGCCGGTTCCGGTGCCGCCAGGAAAATCTCATCCACGGCCTTGGCCAGCAGACGGGCACACACAGAGCCAATGGCGCCCGTTGCGCCCACCACCATGGCCTTACCCTCCATCTTGCCACTCGACCCGATGTGCACCCGGCCAATGCGTTTGACCGCATCGTGGGCCGCCCAAAGGGCACCTGACGCGCTGTAACTGTTACCGGTGGTTATTGGCAACGGAGCACGCTTGGCGACGGTAATGCCGGCATCCCCCACCACCTTGGTGAACGCCCCCAGCCCCATCACCTGGGCCCCCAGCTTTTTCGCAAGCTTGGCCGCGGCGAGCAGTCGACTGTAGGTAAACTCGGGACCATGAGCCATGATCTCCCGAGGCGTCCCGCCAACTGTGATCAACCATCCCTCGACTTCGTCGCCGGTCGGTGACTGGATCCCCGAAACCCTGGAGTAAAGGAACGGTGGCGTATAGGCTACGGCTTTTTCCACCAGATTCATCACCACCGGTGGCGACACGTTGGCGATCCAGTCCAGCGGCGGAGTCTTGGTCAGATACTGCTGCGACAGAGGGTGGATAACAAACGCGAACCGGTTTATCCGGCGATAGCCATTGGGGTAAAGAATCCTGGGCTCGATCCCCAGGCGCTGGATGACATCCAGGTAGTCATCGGGTCCTAGTTGCTCTGGCGTTCGCGCCAACGCTGCACTGATCATCGCTTCCATAACGTTCATGCCAACCGGCCGCCCCTCAAGCCAGGGGCTGTAATCGACGACCATTGCCACCCGACGGGCGCGCATCCAATCGAGGGCCGATTCGGTCACCCTCGATGTAATGATGGTTTTGCCATCCAGCTGTTTCTGGGTGAAATGTTCGAGATCGCCAATCGCCGCGACGATAACGTGCGCGTTTTCTACGGCATGGTGAAGCGAACCTTTCACCAGCCCCTCCCCCAGACGATAAAGTGGATTGCGCAGGAGCGTTTCCACGGCCTTGACGGCGACAGGCCGAAACATCAGCGGTGCCGTGATGGACGTATAGGTTTCAAGCTGCTGGAGCGAGGTCAGCATTCGGGGAACACCAAAATCGGTGTAGGGATCGGCAAAAAACAGGTTTTCTGTATGCTCCGAGAGGGACTTGGCGATTCGGTAACTGGCCTGACCATTCATGAACAATACCCGGGCATTATCAAAGAAATGGCCCAGTTCGGATTGTGTGTGGCGAACCGCCCATTCCTGAAGAATGCCTCTGAGTCCCGCCCCCGTGGTGACCGGTTTGTCCGGTACGCAGGCTTCAAGTCGGGCAGTATCCGGGTGCTGTAGCTGTTCCCTGCCGACCTGGTAGTGGTCATGAACCATACTCAAGCCGATAGCGTCCGCCTGTTCGTGAATCGATTCCAGCAATGATTCGGCGCGGGACAGATCACTGTCCGCGCCCAGCCGGATAATACGGAAGGACTGCCCCAGAAATTCTGTCTCCAGTTCGTAGTCGTATTCGGAAGAGCCCTGGCTGATACTGACAACGGTCTTCATTCTTCGTCCCTGCCCCAATCCTGTTGTTATTGTTCTCAGGTTAAATCAGAGAAACGTTCTTCGCTTTAGCGCAGGTCAAATTTCAGTCACTCGCTGAGGGTCTACAATAAACAGGACCATCTTCGACATGCCGCCAGACCGGAACCCGATAGGGAGGAATCAACATGAGCATTCAGGACGAACTGGCCTCAACCATTGAGAACCTTGTGAAGCCCGGTCAGGGCATTCTTGCCGCCGATGAAAGCCACCCCACGATTGCCAAACGGTTCGCCGCCGTCGGAGTCGAGTCCAGTGAAGACAAACGCCGGGAGTATCGCAGCGTGATCCTGTCGGCTCCGGGCCTGGGAGAATTCATCAGTGGTGTCATCCTGTTTGAAGAAACCCTTGGTCAGAAGAGCCTCGAAGACGTCCGGATTCCTCAGTTGCTTGAGAGTCAGGGTATTGTGCCGGGGATTAAAGTCGACAAGGGCAAGAAGCCGTTGATCAATGCGCCGGGGGACGAAATCACCTTCGGCCTCGATGGTCTGGACGACCGACTGGAAATCTACAAGAACGCGGGTGCAAGGTTCGCCAAGTGGCGCGACGTTTTCCATATCTCGGACACTCTGCCATCCCGGCAGGCCGTGGAGGCCAATGCCGAGGTACTCGCCCGGTATGCCGCTATCTGCCAATCCATGGGCATCGTCCCCATTGTGGAGCCGGAAGTGCTTATCGATGGCGAACACAGCATGGATCGCTGTGCCGAGGTCAGTGAGGCAGTCCTGCGCGAGGTTTTCCATGCGTTGGCGAGACACGGGGTCCAGCTTGAGCACATGATTCTCAAACCCAGCATGGTGACACCCGGAAAAGAATGCCCAAAAGCCACCCCGGAACAAGTGGCAGAAGCGACCATTCGGGTCTTCAGACAAGTAGTTCCAGCTGCAGTGCCTGGCATCAACTTCCTGTCCGGCGGCCAGACACCAGAGGAGGCTACCCTGAACCTGAATGCGATTAACAATCTGGGCTCTCAACCTTGGGCACTGAGCTTTTCTTATGGCAGGGCACTTCAGGAACCGGCCCAAAAGGCCTGGGCCGGTAATCTCGAAAATGGCCCCGCTGCCCAGGAGGCCATTCTGAAACGGGCCCGACTCAACGGCGCGGCCCGTTCAGGAAGCTACAGCACCGATATGGAAGCCTGAGGTCAGTTGCAGCCGCCGGTACATGCCGCATCAGCATCGAACGCCATGGTCCGGCCGCTCAGGGGAACGTGCACGGGCACTTCAACCAGATCCCGGAACAGGGACGTACGCGTTCCCTGTTTCAGTTCACCGCCGGCGGTGGCCGCCTCATTGGCGTGTGAGGCAATGACTGCGTTCGGCTCAATCAGGTTATTGATGACGTAAGCGGCCTCTTTCGGGCCCGTGGTGTAGGTATCGCCAATATTCATCACAACCAGCTCGGCGCCGTAATGGTCCTTAACCACCAGCTCCTGCTCGGCGGTAATGCCTGTGTCCCCCGAAAGGTACACTACCAGACCGTTAGAGAAGGTCAGAACATACCCCGTGGGCGGCCCGACACTGGCACCAACGCCGGCGGCCTTGAGGTGTTCGGCCAGCGGGCCGGTCAGAAAACTGGGCGATACCCCATTGCTGTGAACCGCCGGGACGGTCGTAATTGCCACCCCACCGACTTCACGTTCTGCACCGAAGCGCACCAGCAGGGAATTGGCCGCATCCCCCCCCGAGGCCGAAAGCTTGGCGGCAAAAAACGCCGGCATCTCACTGCCGGTAACGATCTTCGCCTGTTTTTTTACCGCTATGTCCACGGTGTTGGACTGCGGCAAGGTTGATAGCGAGGTGTCAGGTGAGGCACAGGTACCTGCGTTGGTCTTGGCGATGCGTTGATCGCCCACATGATCCCCATGCATGTGCGATACCAGTATGACGTCGATATGGCCGAGGCGCGCATCCTCCGGTCCGGCCACAGTGCGTCCCGCGTCGTAAAGAATGCGGGTTCCGTTGGGATCTTCAAACACCAGAGCCCGGTCACGGCTGCAGAATTCCCCATCATGGCTTCCAAGGGGCGTCACTTTCACATCACCCCCGGTAGCTCCGGCTCCCGACACCAGACCAAGCGCCAACGCAAGGCCACCAACAACCTCAACTATTCCCCGCGATTTCGTTCGCTCGAACATTGCCTGTTCCTCCTTGGTACTCTTGGTAGTAACTCCAGCTACTACGCACAGAAAGGCATTCCGTACCAGTGTAGTCCGCAATCAGGCTGCCCGAGTCGAAGCACGGCTAACTTCAGGTTCCTGCTCCAGGCACGCCAGCATGGGAACGACCTCGCGTAGTTTACGGGCCTCTGGCCAGATCGCCTCTGCTTCGGGAAAGCCCTGGCGAAGGAAGTTCATCCATTGCTTGATGCGACCGGTCACGTAGCGGTCTTCCAACCAACCCTGCAGCACTCCGGCGTAGTCGCGGACCAGCGCTACCGCTTCCAGCCAGGTCATGTCAGCAATCTCCTCGCCAACTTGACTGGCCTTGATCTGACGGGCCAGATCCGGGCGCGCAATGAGGCCACGCCCGATCATGACATCGGAACACCCGGAGACCTCACGGCAGCGCCAGTAATCCGCCACCGTCCAGATCTCGCCATTGGCAATGACATGGGCCGAGACAGCTTCCCGCACTTTCGCGATTTCTTCCCAGTACGCCGGCGGCTTGTAACCGTCTACCTTGCTTCGGGCGTGAATGACAATTTCCGACGCTCCGGCCGTCTCGAGCGCCTGACCACAGGCCACACCCATGGACCGGTCGTCATAGCCCAGACGCATCTTGGCCGTCACCGGAATGTGGTCTGGCACAGCTTTGCGCACGGCAGCAGTGATCCCATGCATCAGCTCGGGCTCGCGCATCAGCACACATCCGCCCTTGTGCCTGTTGACCGTCTTGGCCGGGCAGCCAAAATTGATGTCCACCTGGGTTGCGCCCAACTCGACCGCCCTGGCTCCATGCAAGCCCATCTGCTCCGGGTCGGAACCCAAGAGCTGAACGGCGACCGGCGTGCCCACTTCGGTCAAAGACTGGTTGTGAAGTTCCGGAGCATATTTGTAGAAAACACGAGGGGGGAGCATGCCGTGAGTTACGCGAACAAACTCGGTCACGCACCGGTCGATGCCGCCAACTTTGGTCAGGGTTTCACGTATGGGTGCGTCAACCAGCCCCTCCATCGGGGCGAGGATTATGCGCATGTCGGCTCCGGATGTGGTTAAAGATCAGGCGGGCCGGCATTGTAGTCAGTTTCGGAGCCGGATTGAAGCGCAGGCATTCGGCCCTTACTTGATGCTACTGGGACATGGCGTAATTCACGCAGTAATCCGCCAGCGTTCTGCTCTGTTTTTTCCACTGCTCAGACCACGACTTCATCCAAGAGACCATCGCACAACTCCTACTTCGCTGCCTATTCTTAGAGAGTAGTCGATGAATCGGGAGTCTGTGTAATCAAAGAAAGCCACGTCAACTTTAGGTTCTGGCTATTGAAGTCGCTCGATGGAGGCAAACTTGCCCTGATCATCAAACAGTATGCGGAAAGAACCGTAAACGCCGTCGCGAAGGTAGAATCGGGAAAGGATACGGGCCGGGAAACGGACGGAGCGTCCGTCCCGGGCCGTGGTGTGAACGTCGTTGGCAACGCCCTGATAGAGCTTGATCCACTCCTCAGGGCTGATGCTGAGATCCACAACGATCTGCTGCATGCGCTTAGTTGGCCAACTCCAGCAACAGACGGTTCAGGCGGGTCACATAGGCACCCGGGTCCTGAAGCTGCTCCCCGCTGGCCAGAGTGGCCTGATCAAGCAGTACTGCGGAGAGCTCACCAAAACGCTCCTCACCCTTTTCATTTTCCAGGCGCTGAACCAGCGGGTGATCCACGTTGATTTCAAAGATCGGCTTGCTGTCCGGAACCTTCTGACCGGCAGCTTCCATGATCTTTTTCATCTGGGCCCCCATGTCAAAGTCACCCACGACGAGGCAAGCCGGCGAATCCGTCAGTCGGTTGGTAACCCGGACTTCCTGGACGCGATCATCCAGAGCCTTCTTGATACGCTCCAGCAGATCCTTGTGCTCTTCGGCAGCCTCTTCCTTGTGCTTCTTGTCCTCTTCGGTCTCCACTTCACCGAGGTCGAGATCGCCCCGCGCAACGTCCTGGAACTGTTTACCGTCGTACTCGCTCAGGTAACCCATCATCCACTCGTCGATACGATCCGAGAGAATCAGGACTTCGATGCCTTTCTTCCGGAACACTTCGAGGTGCGGGCTGCTCTTGGCGGCCATGAAGTTATCGGCGGTGATGTAGTAGATCTTCTTCTGACCTTCCTTCATCCGCTCGATGTACTGGTCCAGAGCAACGTTCTGAGTGCTCTCACCGGTGTGCGTCGACGCGAAGCGCAGCAGGCCGGCAATCTTTTCCCGGTTGCTGAAGTCTTCAGCCGGACCTTCTTTCAGCACGGTTCCGAACTCGCCCCAGAACTTCTGGTACTGCTCCGGATCTTTCTTGGCCAGCTTGGACAGCATGTCGAGGACGCGCTTGGTCAGCGCGGAACGAATGCTTTCCACGGTGCTGTCGTTCTGGAGGATCTCACGGGAGACGTTCAGGGACAGATCGTTGGAGTCGATCACACCCTTGGCAAACCGCAGGTACAGCGGCAGGAACTGCTCGGCGTCATCCATGATAAAGACCCGCTGCACGTAAAGCTTCAGACCGCGCGGCGCTTCACGGTTATACAGATCGAACGGAGCACGGGCCGGGATGTACAGCAGGCTGGTGTAGTCCAGCTTGCCTTCCACCTTGTTGTGGGACCAGGTCAGCGGATCCTCAAAATCGTGGGCAATGTGCTTGTAGAATTCCTTGTACTCCTCGTCCTTGATTTCAGCGCGAGGTAGGGTCCACAGAGCGGTGGCATCGTTGACGGTCTCGTCCTTACCCTTCTCTTCCTCGTCCTCGGACTCGGATTTCATCACTACCGGGAAGGAAATGTGATCGGAGTATTTTTTCACCAGGTTGCGCAGCCGGAAGCCGTCGGCAAACTCGGTAGCGTCGTTCTTCAGGTGAATCACAATCTCGGTACCGCGATTCTCACGGTTGACCTGTTCGATGGAGAATTCACCATCCCCCTTGGACTCCCAATGCACACCTTCTTCCGCTGGCGCGCCTGCGCGGCGGGTGAACACGTCCACTTTGTCGGCCACGATGAAGGAAGAGTAGAAACCGACACCAAATTGACCGATCAGCTTGCTGTCTTTCTTTTCGTCGCCAGAGAGCTGTTTTAGAAATTCTGCGGTGCCGGAACGGGCGATGGTGCCAAGGTTCTGGACCACGTCATCGCGGGTCATGCCGATGCCGTTATCGGTCAGCGTAATGGTGTTCGCCTCTTTGTCGTAGTCCAGGCGAATTTTCAGCTCGGGATCGCCTTCGTACAGGCCGTCATCCTTCAGTGCCGCGAAACGCAGCTTGTCCTCGGCGTCCGAGGCGTTAGAAATCAGCTCACGAAGGAAGATTTCCTTGTTGGAATAGAGGGAGTGAATCATCAGATGAAGCAACTGCTTCACTTCAGTCTGAAAACCCAGTGTCTCTTTTTGCGACTCAACCGTCATGGCGTCTATATCTCCTGATATCAACTCACAGTTCAGAGAAGCAAGTGCGGAGCTTTTGTCGAAACCGTGCGGAGCCATGGATGGCGGAGCCGAGCGTACATGGATGTATTCACAGCGTGTTTCGGCAAAAGTTCCGTACTTGCTTCAGCACGGATTCTTTGTCTTGCTGCAAAAGTGGGGGCATGCCGGGGCATTTCAAGCCCCGACCGCGGAGGGAAATCAGTCTTCGAGGAGAAAGTGGGCGCGCGCCATGGCGATGGGTTGGGAACGGGATTTCTGCCACGCGGTGATCATCACGTTGGCGACGCGGTTGCCCTGACGGGTTAAGCGGCATTCAGCGTAGGTTTCCCGGTTGAGACCGGCCCGCAAGTAATCCAGGGAAAAATCCACAATGCGGGGCATTCGCATGCAGTCCTGGGACATCATCAGGTAGATAGCCGCCGACAGTTCCATAAACCCGCCGATCACACCACCGTGAATCGCAGGCAGAATCGGGTTACCCAGGTTTTCTTCTTTCTTCGGCAGGCGGAAGATCAGGTCATCGCCAAACTGGTCGCATTCCAGCCCGATAAAGGTGGCGTACGGAATGCTCCGCAACAGGCGAGAATAATCACCGGTTTCCCGGGTGTAGCGGAAGATTTCCGGATCGGTCATTCGCCACCTCCGGTGATCAGATCCCGGAAATGCTTGGGCGAGGCCTCTTTTCCAATCCGCATGAACGTACCCACGCAATTGGCAATGGTCTCCCCTCCTTCCTGATAGGCCTCACACCGGGTAAATATGATGTTGCGGGTGACCTTGTAGGTTTCTGCGCGGGCATAGACAGGTTTATGGGGTTCCGCGGGGCGCATGTAGTCCACCCGCAGGTCCAGTGTCGGACACAGCTCGAAATCATCCAACGCACACAGGGTCACCGAACCCGAGGTGGTGTCCATGAGGGTGGTGATCGCACCGCCATGGATAACCCCGGTATCGGGATTTCCGATGATGCGGTCGCTGTATGGCAGGCACAGAGTCAGGCTTCCTTCCCGGGCGTCTATTACCGACAAGCCCAGCTCCCGGGCCTGATTGAGGGTATCAATGAACCGGGTAACCCGGTCCAGTCGAATATCATCGTTCATTCAGGGCAAACCTGTAGATCAAGAATTGGATTGTTCATTTTTCTCCGCCTTTCCCGGCAACGGGTCTTCGAAAACCTTACCCGAACGCAGCGCGACGAGGGCATCGGAGCAGAATTCCCGTCGATACAGAACAACCACGACCAGCGTCGAGGCGGCCATAAAGACAACCGGGTGGATAAACCAGCCAACAACCGCGAGGGCGTAGTAGTACGATCGTAGCCCAAGGTTAAAGGCATCGCCCGCCAGGTTACAGACGTTGCCGGCACTACGGGCAAACGCCTCCCGACCGGCCGGGCTGGTTTTGGTGTCATCCGGCGGCGGTGCGCTGCCCACCATCACCGAAACGAAGTTGTACATCCGCATGGACCAGGTGAACTTGAAGAAGGCGTAGATGAATACCACCAGCAACACCACCATTCTCAGCTCCCAAACTTCCCGGCTCGGCAGGGTACCGAACGGCATGGTGCTGAACACCTCCATAACCTCCTGCGTATAGCCCAGCGCGGTGATGATACCTGCCAGAATCAACAGACAACTGGAGGCAAAAAAAGCCCCATTCCGCTCAAGGTTGCCGACAACGGAAGCATCGGCAATGCGGTTCTCGCGCCGCAGCATTACCCGCATCCAGTCTTCCCGATAAAGGTCCAGGGTATTGGAGAGACACGGCCGATCTCCGGCCCGACGCTTGGAATATTGGCTGTAGCCCAGCCAACAGAGTAGAAACCAGAGCAATGCGATCAGTTCGAGGAAATTACTCATGAAGCGCCTTAGAACGAGACTGCAGGGTGAAACGTCGGAGGAACAGGCACTTATAATACGCTAAGGCCGGTGGCGCCACCAGAACCCCGGGGGATTTCCAGCCAGTCAAAGCCGTGCAATCATGTGGTATAACGTTGCGAAATGCCGTAGAGGGAGTTTTGTGTGAATCTGTTCGTATTGAAACGCTGCATGGCGCCGCTGGTGTTGGCTCTGGCCGTTACCGGCTGTTCCGTTAACCCGGTGACCGGCGAGAGCCAGCTGTCCCTGATTGATGAAAATCAGGAGCTGGCGATGGGCGCCGAACAGTACACGCCGACCCAGCAAACACAGGGTGGCCAGTTTTACCTGGATCCGGAACTTGCCCTGTACGTCCGCGAAGTCGGCCAGAAACTGGCTGAGGTCAGTGACCGTCCTGACTTGCCCTATGAGTTTGTTGTCCTGAACAGCAGCGTTCCTAATGCCTGGGCGCTCCCGGGTGGCAAGATCGCCATAAACCGGGGCCTGTTGGCAGAACTGGAGGATGAGGCCCAATTGGCTTCAGTGATCGGGCATGAGATTGTTCATGCCGCCGCCCGTCACAGCGTCCAGCGCATGCAACAGGGCATGTTGATCAGTGCCGGCGTTGCCGGACTGGGGTTTGCCCTCTCCGATAATGAGTGGGCGGGCCTGCTTATGGGGGGCGCTGCAGTGGGCGCGCAACTGGCGCTGGCCCAATACAGCCAGTCTGACGAGCTGGAATCGGATTACTACGGCATCCTGTACATGAAGGAGGCGGGGTACGATCCGACCGCCGCGGTTGAGCTTCAGCAACTGTTCCTCGAGCTGTCAAAGGGCCAGGAAAGCGACTTTATCCAGGGCATGTTTGCCACCCACCCGCCTTCAGCGAAACGGGTCCAGAAAAATCGGGAACTGGTCGACAAAGTCGGTGCCGGAGGTTACCGCGGGGAGGACGTTTTCGAGCGCAAACTGGCGACCCTGCGAAAACTTCAGCCGGCCTACGATGCCCACGAGAAGGCGATGAAACTGGCCTCCGAAGGGGACATGGACGCAGCTCTTGAAAACATCAATGAAGCCATTCGGCTCGCACCGGACGAAGCCTTGTTCTACACCCTGCGTGGTCGCATTTACCAGGAGCAGGAGAACCTTGATCAGGCCTCTGCGGATTTCGATAAAGCCGTATCCCTCTATCCGGAGATGTTCGTTTACCGACTTTACAACGGCCTGAATGCACTGGCACTGAACAACCTCGATAAAGCCCGGGAAAACCTGGTTCGCGCCAACCAGGTGGTGCCCACGTCCATCGCGTTCCTGCGCCTCGGTGACATCGCCGCCAAGCAGAATCGCCGGGATGAAGCCATCGCTTATTACAGCAAGGCCGCCGAAGCCGGCGGCGACATTGCCAAGGAGGCACGGCAGAAGCTGGAAGCGCTGACCGGTTAATCAACCGGACTGTATTCTGAATGAAGCCGACGGACCCGCACATCCGCCGGCTTTTTTTGTTTCGCGGACCGGTTTGCCGGGCTGACGCACATTTAACGTCACCGACACGTTGACTTTTAGAGCAATAACTCTAAAAATCAGACTACACCAACAACAAATGGATGACGGCCATGCTAGCGAAACGTATCCAGCCGATGGTTTTCCAGGCTCGCCGCCTGTATGTGGAGATGATGTTCCAGGTGATGGGGCGCGCTCTGCAGGCGGTGAGTGAAGTGGATGAGGCGGTCAAAAAGGAAGCCCAGGCGCTGCCTGAAGGGTTTCTGTTCGAAATGATGGTCATGCCCGATGGGCCGCGGCTGATTGTCGAGCACACCGGCCTTGGCCGCTTCCATTACCATGGAGACTCGGCGCCCCGCCCGATCGACCTGTCAATCCAGTTCAAACACATCGCCCACGCATTTCTGGTGCTCTCATTCCAGGAAAAAACGTCCGTGGCCTTTGCCAACGACCGGATGCTGGTCGACGGAGACATCAGCTACGCCGTGCGCATGACCCGGGTGCTTAACCGACTTGAGTCCTTCATTCTTCCCAAACTGATCGCCCAACGGGCGGTAAAGGAATACCCCACCAATCTGCACCTGCCGGAGAAGCTGATCAGCGCGGCACGAATCTATCTGAAAGTTGCTACCAATTTCGTTGAGACGGTGAGAGCGTAATGACCAACAAATACTATGAGTTCTTTTGTCCGGTAAAAGTTATCGCCGGCAAGTCCGCCCTTGAGCATATTCCCTACGAACTGACCGGTCTGGCAGCGAAACGGCCCATGATCGTGACAGACAAGGGTGTGCGTGCCGCCGGCCTGCTGGACCCCGTGATAGCGGCCTGTGAGGAAAGTGGGCTCGAAATTGTCAGTATTTACGACGACGTGCCTCCCGACTCCTCAACCACAGTGGTTCGGGACATTGCCGGCATATACCGTCAGGAAAAATGCGACTCCATCATCGCCGTCGGCGGCGGATCCGCCATCGATACCGGCAAGGCAGTGAACATTCTGGTGTCCGAAGGTGGCGACAACATTGCAAAATACAGTGGCGCCGGGATCATCAAACATCCCCTGAAGCCGTTCTTCGTGGTTCCGACGACTGCAGGCACGGGCTCTGAAGTCACGTCCGTGGCCGTCATCACCGACGAAGCCAAGGGCGTGAAACTGCCCTTTACCTCATCGTTCCTGCTGCCCAATGCCGCCATCATTGATCCGCGCATGACCCTGACACTGCCGCCGCATATCACCGCCGCGACAGCCATGGATGCGATGACCCACGCCACCGAGGCATTCACCTGCATGGCGAAGAACCCGCTCAGCGATGCCTATGCCACCGCCGCGGTGAAAAAAATCAGCCATTCCCTCCTGAGCGTCATGGATAACCCCAAGGACACCGACGGTCGCCTCGAACTGGCCCAGGCGTCGACCATGGCCGGCATCGCGTTTTCCAACTCGATGGTGGGCCTGGTTCATGCTCTTGGTCACGCCACCGGCGCGATATGCCACCTGCCCCACGGCCTGTGCATGAGCCTTTATCTGCCCTACGTACTTGAGTACAACCTGGAAGAAATTCGTGAGCCTCTGGGTGAGCTCCTGCTCTACCTGGAAGGACCCGAGGTATTTTCGGCCACACCCTCAAGCCGGCGCGCGGAGGCCAGCATCTCGGCCCTTCGCAAGCTCCGGGACCAGTTAAACAAGAGGTGCCAGTTGCCGCGCACGCTCAAAGAAACCGGCAAGGTGCAGGAAGACCAGCTTGATCACATTGCCGAAGTGGCTCTGGACGATGGCTCGATCATGTTCAATCCGAGAGAAGTTAGCCTTGAGGACGCCCGAACGGTGTTGCGTCGGGCCTGGGCCTGACCCCTGGCGGGGCCTGCCTCAGGCCCCGTTTTCAATGACTTGCATGCGGAACCAATGATTGAATTTGTCTGACAAAAACGTAACAATTGTCACCAATCTGGCAGGGAACAAGCCGGGCAAATTTTTTCCGCCAAGAGTTATGCACAATGATGCGAAAACGCTCTCGCCGCTCGGTCTCTTTCGTGCAAACCTTGATGCTGGTGGTATGGGCCGTGACCCTCAGCTTCGAAACCGCCGCCACCGACCGCAAAACGTTCCACTTCAACATTTCTCCCAACGGCTACCCGCCCTACCTAATCGTCAACGAACGTCGACCATCCGGCATCATGTGGGAGGTGGTATCGCTCATCGGGCAGCGTCTGGGTTACGAGGTCGTGCCGGAAAAAGTGCCCAGAAAGCGGGTAGATGAAATGCTGCTCGAAGGCTTTATCGACGGTACCCCACGGGCGATTGAGTGGACCACCCAGCCGGACCGTTTCCTGTTTACCGACCCGGTAGTGCCCATTGAGGAAGTGTTTTTTATTCCGGCGGAGTCCGGGCTGACCTACCAATCGCCAGAGGATCTCTTCTCAAAGACCGTGGTCACCCATCTGGGCTACCATTACCCCCTGCTGCAGGAGCACTTTGACTCCGGAAACATCCAGCGTTTTGATGTCTCCAGGGATCGAGATATGTTCACCTTCGTTCTGCACGGTAATCGCTTTGATGCCGCAATCGCTGACCGGCTGGTCGGGCAATGGATTCTCCGCAAAGAGGGCCTGCAGGACCGGTTCCGGAGCACTCGCATGGGTATCAGCAACGTCGGTTTCCGGATCATGCTCCGAAAGGACTGGCAGGGATTTGCCGATGCCTTTAACACCGAGCTTAAAGAGTTGCGCGAGAGCGGCGAACTGGACGCCATTCTCGCGAACTACCGCTGAGCTCCACCTCACTCCAACCGACGCAACAGAAGCATGGGCGATACACTCAGCACGGGGCGCAGCTGCCATCGCCCAAACAGTGCAAGAACCACCGCACTGACAAGCGGAACGGGCAGCACCACCTGCCAGTGCCAGCTGAACGTCCCTTCGAACATCCTGAATTGAAGTGCCCATACTGCAGCTTCCGCTGCGACCACGCCCAGCACCCCGGCAAAGCCACCGAGAAGGGCGAACTCCAGCATGGTGCTACGAACCAGTAAGGACTGGCGTCCACCCAGCGTTCGCAGCAAGGCCCCTTCCCTCTGGCGATCCCGCAACGTGGCGCTGACAACCGCCGCCATCACCACCAGTGCGGCAGCGAGAATCAGAGCCAGAATCGCTTCAATTGCCTGGGTAACCTGACGAACAATCTGCTGGATGCGCTCAATGATATGGTCGATCTCCAGCACCGAAATAGTCGGAAACTGCCTGGAAAAATCGTTCAGCGCGGTTTTCTTTTCCGGTGGCAGGTAAAAACTCGTAATCCAGGTTGCAGGCATTTCCGTCAGACCACCATTCGGCGGAAACGCCATATAGAAATTGGGCTTCATGCTGTCCCATTGGACCGTCCGGATGCTGGTGATCGATTCGGTCACCTTCTCGGAACCAATGGTGAAGGTCAGCCGGTCTCCCAGAACCAGACCAAGCCTTTCGGCCAGCTCCGCCTCCACCGACACGCCCCGCCTCTGACCGGGATCAAACCACTGGCCCTGAATGATTTCGTTATCCGCTGGCAGGGATGACATCCAGGTCAGATTCAGTTCTCGGTTCAAGGCGCCAACCCGCTCGTCCTTGCTCACCGCCTCCTTTACCGGTCGTCCGTTCAGTTCGGTCAGCCGCCCACGGACCATCGGGTACAGCTGGTTCAGGGGCTGACCACGGTCCTGCCAGAATGCGCTGACCTCCTCAACCGTGTCGGGGGCTATATTGATCAGAAAGTGATTTGGGGCGTCCTGGGGAAGCTGGGCCTGCCAGTCGTCCAACAGCGAACTGCGAACCAGAACCAGGGTGGCCGCCAACATGAGCGTCATTGCAAACACGGCCATCTGTGAGAGACTCGCGCGACGATGCCGGTAAAGCCCCACAAGCGCAAGGCGCCAGGCGTTGCCTCCACCCCGAACCTTGCGAAGGGTGGCAACCAGCAGCCAACCCAATAAGCCCAGAGCTCCCAGCAACAGCGCCAGCCCACCCAGCAATGCCAGCACCAGGCTCAGTTCGCCTGCGTATAGCCAAACCAGTCCAAAGACCGCAACAATCGCAACCGCAATGTCCGGCAGGGCTTCGCGCCCTCCTTCGCCGGGTTGGCTGCGCAGGACCCGCATTGCAGGAACAGCTCGCAGCCGGCGAATGGGTGGATAAGCAAAGGCAAATAGCGAGACCAGTGCCGTCAGCAAAGCAGGCGCCAGGGCGGACGGATCAAGGTGAAACTCGACTGGCCGCTCGAGCACATTACTGAGCAACCGGGTCAGCAACCAGAAAAGGGGCAAGGCAACCAACAGCCCCCCGAGAACACCAGTAATGCCCCACAGCGCCAGGCGACGGAGGTACAGCTTACCAATACCCTGGCTGCGGACCCCCAGGGTTTTCAACAGGGCAACGGTGTCACGCTGGGACAGCGCATACTGCCGGCTCGCCACAGCCACGGCCACCGCCGCCAACAACACGGCAAGACTGCCACCAAGCAACAGGAATCGCTCGGCGCGCTCGAGGGATCTTGAGAAGGTCTCCCCGTCCCGCACGCCTTCCCACTCGTGGCTGGGTTCGAGGCGCGGCTGCAACCACTGGTAATAGCCTTCAATCGCTCTCTCATCACCGGCATACAGATAGACATACTCGACCCGGCTGCCCTCCTGGATCACACCGGTAGAGGCGACGTCATCCACATGCATCATGACCCGGGGCGCCAACGAGGAGAGCCGAAAGCCACCATCCGGTTCGCGAATCAACAGGCCCGACACCTTAAGATTCCGGTTACCCACCTCCAACGAGTCGCCGATGTTCAGCTCAAGCAGGCGCAACAATCGCGGATTAATCCAGACCTCACCAGGTTCCGGGCCGGAGCCCACCAGATTTCTCGGGCCCTCCGGACTCTCCTGAACCTCAATTTCACCCCGCAGAGGATACTCGTTGCTGACCGCCTTCACCGAAACCAGCTGAAAACCACCGCTGCCGAAGACCATGGTGGAGAACTCAACCATGCGCCCCGTTTCCAACCCCCTGGACCGTGCCTCGGTCAGCCACTCTCCGGGAATTTCCCGACCATTCTCCGCCTCCAGTTGCCGGTCGGCAGCGAGGAAAGAGCTGGCAGACGACACAAGAGTGCGCTGCAACTGGCTGGCGAACAGGGCAATGGTCGCCACGGTGGCGACGGCGATAATCAATGCAGCCAGTACCACCCGCACATCCCGCTCTCGCCAGTCGCGGCGAACCGACATCAACTTGCTTGCAGCCGCCATCAGTCAGCCCCCGCCCGGGCCGCTTCCGGCTCAGTCAGGATGCCTGCTTCAATATGGAACTGACGGCCACACCGGGCAGCCAGATGCTCATCGTGGGTCACCATGACCAACGTGGTGCCTTGCTCCCGGTTCAGCTCCATCAACAGGTCCGAGACGGACTGACCGGTCCGGTTATCAAGATTACCTGTCGGCTCATCGGCAAACAGAATCGCCGGATCGGAGGCAAATGCCCGGGCAATGGCAACCCGCTGCTGCTCACCACCGGACAACTGGCGTGGGGTATGTTTGAGACGTTCCCCCAGCCCTACTCGCTCCAAGAGTTCCCGCGCCCGGCTTTCGGGCGTTTCCATGCCCGCCAGCTCCAGGGGCAGCATGACGTTTTCCAGGGCAGTAAGCGCCGGCAGCAACTGGAACGACTGGAAAACGAAGCCTACCCGGCGGGAGCGGAGTTTCGCCCGCTCGTCTTCGGTGAGCTTGCTGATGATGGAACCATCCAGCTCGACTGTCCCGTCACTGGGCGTGTCCAGGCCGGCTAACAGCCCGAGCAAGGTGGTCTTGCCTGATCCGGAGCGGCCGACAATGGCTACAGACTCTCCCCGATTGATTTCCAGACTGACCCCCTGCAAGATCGTCAACGTATCGGTTTCCAGGCTGACCCGGTGAGTCAGGTTCTCCACTCGCAACATGGGTTGTCGGCGGTCGGAGTTGAAATCAGTCATCTGGTTCACGGAAGCTCTCGATCCTGAGGTTAATAATCTGAATTAGGGTAAACGAATTGTCTATGAATACGGCACAACTGACCGTCAGATCAATCCTTTTCGTCGTACTGGCCTGGCTTTCGGCCCCGGCATTGGCTAACCAGAATACCTTGCTGATCATGGGCGACAGCCTCAGTGCCGCCTATGGCGTGCCGTCAGAGCGTGCCTGGGTGGAGTTGCTGAGGGAACGACTGAATCGGAACGGGCTCTCCCAGTGGCAGGTTGTCAATGCCAGCATCAGCGGTGAAACCACGGACGGAGGTGCCAGGCGACTGCCGGAATTGCTCAAGGAGAACAATCCGGATGTGGTGGTTATCGAGCTCGGTGGTAACGACGGCCTCCGCGGATTTCCCCCCAATGTTATCGAATCCAACCTCGCGGACATGATCACCCGGGTTCAGGAAAGCGGCGCCCGCACGGTGCTCGTGGGCATGCAGATCCCGCCCAATTATGGTCAGCGTTACACCCAGATGTTTGCGGATATCTTTCCGAAACTGTCGGACCGATACGACACCGCGCTGGTTCCCTTCTTTTTGCAGGGAATTTACGACGAGGACGGGCTGATGCAGGACGATGGCATCCATCCTTCGGAGGCGGCGCAGCCCAAACTTCTCGACAATATCTGGCCAGTCCTCAAGCAAAGCCTCGAATGAACACCGCCTGTCCGTATGCCGGCTTAAATAGACCCCTGAAGGAATGCAATAGCCCGGCGCTCGGACCAGTAATAGCCATCTCTGGCATGTTCGACGAATCCCACGTGTCCGCCCCAGCGCGGCGCTTCGATGCGGACGTGGGCGCCGAGCACTTTGCGTGATTCGGGAAAACACCGCTCGGATAAAAACGGGTCATCGGCGGCATTAACCATCAGGGCCGGTACCCGAATATCCCGCAAGCGGCCCAGAGCCGAGGCTTGCGCCCAGTAATCCGAAGCGTCCCGAAAACCATGCAGGGGTGCGGTGTATCGGTCATCAAACTGGCGGAAATTCCGAATCGATTCAAAACCGGAAATATCGATCATATCAGGGAACTTTTCCGCTTTTTCCTTCATTTTCCCATGAAGATCCTTCAAGAACCGCTGCATGTAAATCTTTCTGCTGGGGCGGGACAGCACTTCCGCACTGCCGGCCAGATCGCAGGGTACCGAGTAGGTGACCGCGCCGCAGATCCGGCTATCGACCCGCTCTCCCTGCTCTCCCAGGTACAACAGGGTAAGATTGCCGCCCATACTGAACCCGGATAGAAAGAGCCGGCTGTAGGTATTCTCGAGACCATGCCGGATCACCCGTTCCAGATCACCCGTGGCGCCACTGTGGTAAAACCGGGGCTGCCGATTCATAACGCCTCCGCAGGAACGGTAGTTCCAGGCGAGCACATCCCAGCCGGCACTTAACAGTGCGCGGGTCAGACCCAACACGTAAGGCCGTCGACTGTGCCCTTCCAGACCGTGAGACACGATGGCCAGGCGATCACTGCCCTGCCGATACCAGTCCAGGTGGAGTTCGTCATCATCATCCGTCGGCAGGACTTCGGCCTGAGGCAGGATCATATCGACCTTGCGAAAGAGCGTTGGCCAGATGGATTGAACATGGCCATTTCGCAGCCAGGGCGGCGGGGCATACCGCAATCGCTCCGGCCTGAGGTTGGCGGGCAAGGGATGAGGGGCGGATTCAAAAGCGGTCATAACAACACCTCCCTGTTACTATGCACAGCTGAGCACTGACTTCCGTACAATTTTTAACCTTCTAATTCAGGGGGTTGACCCGGCCCATCAAAGCACTTAATATGCGCGCCACTTTGATGCTGTTCCCCGATAGCTCAGTTGGTAGAGCAACGGACTGTTAATCCGTTTGTCGCTGGTTCGAGCCCAGCTCGGGGAGCCACTTATTCCGGAATGCCGCTACTTCATACGAAGCAGCGGCATTTTTCGTTCTACAGTTCACAAAACCCGAGCACGCTGCATGAATTCGGTCAGCACCCGAAATAAAGTATAGCCATCTTCGGTGCCGATGAGCTCCCGAATTGAATGCATTCCGAATTGGGGCACACCAATGTCGAGTGTGGTCACCCCGAGATTGCCAGCGGTCAGCGGGCCAATGGTACTGCCACAGCCCATATCACTGCGTACAACGAAGGTCTGGTGCGGCAGCCCCAGCTCATCGCTGATGTGACGGTAAACCGCGGCAGACCGACTGTTGGTCGCGTAACGCTGGTTATGATTGACCTTGATCACAGGCCCTTCGTTCAGCAGCGGGCCATGGTTTTCGTCATGCCTGTCCATGTAGTTGGGGTGGATGCCGTGAGCGTTATCTGCTGAGATCATCATGGAACGGGCAATCGCCCGAGATTTTCCAGGCCCACACCAGCGCTCCAGAACGGACGTCAGGAACGGCCCCTGGGCTCCCTCAGCAGACATGCTGCCAACTTCCTCGTGGTCGTTACACACAAGCAAAGCCGCCTCGTCACCGGAGGCACTCAGCAGAGACTGAAGACCGATATAGCAGCTCAACAGGTTATCAAGCCGGGCGGACGCGATGAACTCGTCCCGCAGCCCGACAAAATAGGCTTCCCTGGCGTCATAGAAGCTCAGCTCGTACGCCAGAACCTTGCGCACCTTCATGCCCGATTCAGTGGCAATTTGCTGGCGTAGCAAATCGGCAAAGCTCGTGGTATCGCTCTCCGGCACCTGCATGACGACTGGCGGCAGATCCGTCTGGGCGTTCACGGTCCGGTTGCTATTGGCTTCGCGATCAAGATGAATCGCCAGGCTGGGGATGAAAGCCACGGGCTTGGCGAAGTCCAGCAAAGTGTCGCGCACTTCACCGTCCTCATCGAGAACTGTGACCCGGCCGGCCAGGGAAAGATCTCGGTCAAACCAGGGGTTCAAAAGGACACCGCCGTATACCTCGACACCCAGCTGGAAGAAGCCCTTGCGCCGCACTTCGGGATTGGGCTTCACTTTCAGGCAGGGGCTATCGGTGTGCGCTCCGACCATCCGGATGCCAGAGGTCGAGACGTCCCGATTGCCAGTGCGAAAAGCGACAATGGATGATCCGTTCCGGATGACGTAGTACCCCTGGCCAGGCGCCAGGCTCCAGTCATCCTTCTCGTCCAGCTCTGCAAAGCCGGCGGCATCCAGTTGGTCCTTCATGGTGGCCACGGCATGCCAGGGCGTGGGCGAGGAGTTCAGAAACTTCAACAAATCTTTGTTAAATTCAGCGTGTTCCATGATGTCCCTGATTGAATGATAATTGCCGGAACAGTATGGCATGAAGCCTTGAAGCCTCATACCGGGTCAACGGACATTCCTTACACCGGACCCTCACTTACTTTTGAATACCGGAGCTCAGCGTGAAAGCACCGAGATTTCTCGATATTGAGTATTGCCAAACCGAAGATGCCCTCTTTCCCATTGCGATGGCCTGGTCACTGGCGGATGGCCGCATGAAAACCGTAGTCATCACGCCCGAAGACGACTGGCTTCCCGAGGATGGGGATCTGGGCGATTTTGATCTCCGGTACCTGGAGGAACAGGGGGTACCCTTGCTGGAGTTGGCACGAGAGCTCCACGAAGACCTGCCCGACCAGACCGTGTACGTCGATGGCCTGGACCCGGACGAGATCCTGGTCGACAAGATATTCAGCGCTATCAGTCAGGAGCCGCCCTTCGAAATTGCACCGATTACCGAACTCATCACGGGACTGGACAGCGACGCCCTGGAGGATCGCCGTCGACAACTGATGATCGACGAAGGACTGGAGCCACAACTCCCGGAGAACGGCGTCTACGCCCTGCTCCTGATGGCCCGCGAGGAAGGCCTGTTCGAGGAAGACTGATTCCGGACTTCGCCCGACACAGGGAAGTGTGACACGGGTCGACGTAACAAACGGTTACGCAAGGCAGAATCAGGCCCGTATCTGCTCACGTCAGGAAGCCCGATAATAATGAACAAGGTTGTGCGAACGTCCCTGCTTGCCATACTCATTCCAGCAACAGTCACGTTGCCCCCGCCCTTATCCGCTCAAGAAACTCCGCGGGAAGACCTCCACTACGTAGGGATTCTGGGCACCCTGTTTAATTATCGGTCAGTCACAGAGATCGTTGAAATTGATGATCGGCGGGTTCCAACCTACACACATGCTTGGGGGTCAGGGACTTCACTTGTCGTAGGAGGCCACCTTACAGACCTTTTCCACGCCGAGTTCAGAGCGGGGGTGGGGATTAGCGACGCTGAACTTCGCTCAAACGATGCATCGTTGGCCATTGACCACTTTGCTAGCTGGTATATTGGCATGCACTACCCAATTACGGACTACGCCAACCTATACGGCCAGTTTGGATTTTCCTACATCAAAGGTGACGCAGACTTACGAACAGATGATGCCGTGTCAGATTTTCCCGAATTGAGGGATGAATTCCCGGAAAGCAGCTTTGGCGTAAGCTGGCTGGCAGGCCTGGACTTTGAAGTAGTGAACAACACCTACCTGGTGTTCGAGGGCGGCAAACTGTTCGAAGACACTGGAACGGAGGTCAACACGTTCCAGTTCTCCGGCGGGTTACGCTACGAGTTCTAGCCTTCAGCCGCGATGGCGGATGTGCCAGCACCGGTGGATTCGGGCATTGCGCTGAAAATCCTTGTCGAGAGTACTGCGACTCACCTCCTCCACATCAAATTCGGATGTCAGCGCTTCATCCAGCTTGAATCGCCGGAAGTTGTTGGAGAATATCAGCAAACCCTCCGAATTGAGCCGCTGCATCGCCTGGCGGATGAGGCGGCTGTGGTCCTTCTGAATATCCAGCACCCCTGCCATTCTCGCCGAATTGGAGAACGTCGGCGGGTCCATGAAAATCATATCGAAGCGCTGATCCGGGGCTGGTTTCGCCGCCAGCCAGGTCAGGCAATCCGCCTGCTCTACTCTGTGACGCTTCGGGTCTGCTCCATTCAGAGCCAGGTTTTCCTCTGCCCAACGCACATAGGTTTTCGACATGTCCAGACTCAGCGACCGGCTCGCACCGCCAACCACGGCATGAACCGTTGCTGCCCCGGTGTAACAAAACAGGTTAAGGAAACGCTGGCCCCTGGCGTGCTGCTGGATCCAGTACCGGACCGGACGGTGATCCAGAAACAGGCCCGTGTCGAGGTAATCCTTCAGATTGACCTTTAACACGCAACCGTGTTCATGGACCTGGAAAAACTCGCCGCTCACCGCCTGCTTCTCGTACTGGCTGGTACCAACCTGGCGCTGACGCTGCTTGCACACCATCGCCTCACGCTCGATACCCAGCGCCTCTGGTATAATGGCCAGCGCCTCGGCCAGGCGCTCGCGGGCAGCGCGCTCATCCACCGACTTGGGCGCGGCATACTCCTGCACATGGACCCGACCCTCGTACATATCGATGGCCAGGGCGAACTCAGGCATATCGGCATCGTAGAGACGATAACAACCGATTCCCTGCTTTCGCGCCCACTGCCCGATCGATTTCAGGTTTTTCTTCAGACGATTTCGCAACATCGCCGCCCGCTCCTCGTTCGCGATTCGCGGTGTGATCTCTCCGGGAACATCCGGTTCGCGCGGGGTCATGGCGCTGGCCTGGTCGATCCCGAACAACAGCAACTGCGCCGGTAGCTTACCGTTGAAAAGTCGATACTGCTTGTGGCTACGTAAGCCAATCGATTTGCCATACTCCGGGGCACCGGTAAACACCCCGAGTCGCCAGCCCGGCACCAGGCGTTTCACCGCATCCCCAAGCGCGCGATAGATCCCGCCCAGCTCGCGGCGTTCGCTCAATCGCTCCCCGTAAGGAGGGTTTGTCAACACCAGGCCCGTTGATGACCAGGTTCCTTCAAGCCTGAGGTCCGCCAACGGGCAGCTCTCGACCTGCACCAGGCCCTCCAGCCCCGCCCGCTGGATATTATTTCGCGCGGTCGCAACCACGCGGCTGTCCTGGTCAAACCCCGCGATTCTCGGAACCGTTCCCTGTTTGCCCTCGTGGGCTCGACGCTCAGCTTCCTGACGCAGCGACAGCCACAGTTCCGGCTGGTGGCCGGGCCATTTTTCAAATCCGAAGCGCTCCTGTTTGCGGCCCGGTGCGAGATCCAGCGCCATCATCGCCGCCTCAATCACGAGCGTGCCCGACCCGCACATGGGATCAATAAAATCGCCGCCCTCACGAGCCAGGCTGGGCCAGCCCGCCCGCATCAACAGCGCGGCCGCCAGGTTCTCCTTTAACGGCGCGGCGCCTTTTTCGGTCCGGTAGCCCCGCATATGAAGACTGTGGCCACTCAGATCGACCCCCAGCGACAACCTGCCCCGATTCATTCGCGCAGACACCGTCACATCCGGCGTTTTCGCATCCACCGAAGGCCTCTGACCACCGCCCGCACGGAACCGGTCGACAATGCCGTCCTTGACCCGCTGGGCCCCGTACTGGGTGTTACGAATAGCGTCATTCTGGCCCAGAAACGTGACCTTGAAACTGCCGTTAACAGGAATATGCTGCTGCCAGTCCATATGAACCACGCCATCGTAGAGCTGATCGCCGCTGGTGGCGTCGATCTCATCCAGATGCAGGATGATGCGGTTTGCCAGACGCGACCACAGGCAAACCCGGTAGCCCCCTTCCAGAGTGCCTTCGGCCCAAACGCCGGCCGGCGCATTGCGCACCGGCTCCAGACCGAAGGTACTGAGCTCGTCCGCCAACAGGTATTCAACTCCCTTTGGGCAGGTTACGAAAAAGACAGATTTGGACAAGTTCAACTCCTGGTTCAAGAGGCTTCAGGTAAGTTTGCGGAATAGCGGCTTTTACCGGGAAGGGCCGCCATCGTTTATGTCATAAAACTATAAAAAAAGCGTCGCGTAGACGAAATAATTAGTGTACATCGGCTCGACGTTCGACTTACCTTGTAGGTGACGCGTCGTTCCGGAGGTCAATATTTTCCTCCGTTAACAGGATCCTGACTGCTCTGGCTTGAGCTGACAATAGTGGGTTATCCCCGGAGTGGGTCCCATCTGTCATAGCCACTGCAGATGTGTACACGCATGTTCTGTTAATCCATCAGTGAGGAACGGCATGAAAAGACAGAAAAGAGACATGTACGCTCGTGCATTCAAGCGGGGTTATCTCGCTGGCGTGTCTGGCAAGCCCAAAGACAGCTGCCCCATCGAACAAGCTGAAGTCCGCCAGGAATGGTTAAACGGGTGGCGAGAAGGCCGCACCGATAACTGGGAGGGCATGACCGGAGTATCCGGCATCCACAAACTTTCCAACGTCACATCAGCGTGACGGACATTCACAAGAAACTCCGGATCTTAATCTGATCTTTCGTACACACAATTTGACGCAGTAAGCTGAATAACCCAAACGGGGCCTCCCGCCCCGTACCATGCGAAGAAGCGCCACGGGGTACATTCCCCGCACGGGCCCGCTAAGCGGGCCCATTCTCGTTCTGGCGCCACCTCATTTCCGTACGATCACAGAGTTACCCCTCAATCTTTAGCTGCCGGATGGCCTCTACCGCTTCGCGAATCAATGCCGGCCCCTGGTAGATGAAGCCCGTATAGATCTGTACCAACTTGGCACCAGCCCGAATCTTTTCGGCAGCACTTTCACCGTCGGTGATGCCGCCAACGCCAATGATCGGCAATGATTCCCCCAGCTCAGCGTAGAGACCCTGGATCACTCTCAGAGAAGGCGCTCGCACGGGTGCCCCACTCAGGCCGCCAGCTTCCACTGCGTGGGGGTGACCGGCCACGGCATCACGACTAATGGTGGTATTGGTGGCAATCACCCCATCGAGACCCGTTTCCCGCAACGCACTGGCGACAAAGCGGATGCCATCATCATCCATGTCCGGCGCAATCTTGACGGCTATGGGCACGTAGCGACCAAACTCCTGCTCACACCTCCCCTGCTCGTCCTTGATGGCTTCCAACAGTCCCTTCAGGGAGTCGCCAAACTGGAGATCCCGAAGGCCCGGCGTATTGGGAGACGAGACATTGACCGTAATGTAGTCTGCCCGTGTGTAGACAGACCAGATGCCTTTTCGATAGTCGGCCTCTGACTCCTCGTTCGGCGTATCCTTGTTCTTACCGACGTTGATTCCCAGTATGCCCCGGTAGCGTCGACAATCCACACGGTCAAGCAGATGCTGAAGGCCTTCATTATTAAAGCCCATGCGATTGATGATCGCCTGGTGCTCCGGCAAACGGAACATGCGCGGTTTGGGATTGCCTGGCTGGCCAACCGGGGTCACGGTACCGACCTCTATAAACCCGAACCCCAGCGCACCCAACGCATCCAGATGATCGGCATTTTTATCCAGCCCTGCCGCCAGACCGACTGGGTTCGGAAAGTCCAGCCCCATTACATTCACTGGTAATGCATCTATCTTCCGGGACAGAACCCTCAGTAATCCGAGCCTGTTGGCTGCATCCAGCCCGGTCAAAGCGATGTTGTGGGCCTGCTCAGGCGGTAGTCGAAAAAGCAGGTTGCGGATTACACCGTACATCTGAAAACTCCTTGCCATTGAGTGAGCCGGAGTATACCGGAAGTTTTCCACAGCATCGCTTTCGCATGAAGAATCAGCGGCAAATGACCGGCTGACGCGCCTCCGAAGATCTTTTCCACGGAATCTGTGGATAAACCTGTTGAAAATCGCGGGGCAACGTTTGCCACCCCTTGATAACTGCGCCAGTCTACAGATTGATCATTTTTTAACCAGTTAAATTACTCTTTATTTTCAATGACTTATTATTTTTTAGGGAAGGTATTGAGTAAACATGAACAAAATGTTAGCCCGTCACACTTCAGCAACATTGTGCATAAATAGTGCACGGGTGCCAAAAAAACACCCCCCTCGCCGTCGCCTGTAATAACGTTATACTGACACACCAGCCACTTACCGGAGCAACGCGATGGAAGAGCCAGTTTCGCCGGCACAACGCCACCGAGAAAATCTGGCCACGGAAATGAAGGCCGCATTCCGGGTTACCATCATTGGAATGGTTCTCGACGCCGTTCTCGGCGTCATTAAGGTCATTGCAGGTACCCTTTTTCATTCTCAGGCTCTGCTGGTAGACGGAATTCACTCGTTCAGCGATGTCGCATCGGACCTGGTGGTTCTTGGGGTCATGAAAGTCTCGCGCCAGGAGCCCGACGAAGACCACCCTTACGGTCACCAGCGCATCGAAACCTTCGGAACCCTGGTACTGGGCAGCATCCTGATTGCCGTGGGTGCAGCCCTGGCCTGGGAGAACACGCTGCGCCTGATTGAGGGTGAGGCCGATATTGTGCCCGGCTGGCCGGTACTGCTGGCAGCAGGGCTGTCAGTGGCCGGCAAGGAATGGATCTATCACTACACTCGGCGCGTGGGTATGCAAATCCGATCCGATCTGATTATTGCCAATGCCTGGCATAGCCGAACCGATGCGTTTTCCTCGGTCGTCGTTCTGTTTTCAACCGTCGGCGCCATGGCTGGCATGCTCTGGCTGGACGTTCTGGCGGCTGTCGTCATCGCCGGTATTATCATACACGTAGGCTGGAGGTTTACCTGGGACAGCGTCAAGGAGCTCGTGGACACCGGCCTGTCCCCGGAAGACACCGACATGCTGAAAGATATTGCCCGCCAGACCGATGGTGTAAGGAATGTCCATGAACTGCGCAGCCGCCGGATGGGGCACGACATCCTTCTCGACATCCATCTGGTTGTAAGGCCGGATATCAGCGTGTCCGAAGGACACCAGATTGGCATGCAGGTCGTTGGTGGCATGCGTCATGCCCTCGAAAACATTCGGGACATCAATTTCCACATTGACGCCGAGAACGATGAGGACCACCCACCAACGTCGGAACGCCTCCCCACTCGCGAGGAGATCCTGGATGTCTTGTCCCGGCACGTGGGCGAGCTGCCATCCAGCACCCGCCTGCGGCTGCATTACCTGAAGAACAAGGTGTATCTTGAACTGTTCTTCGACACCGCCACGGACAGCAACACGCTCACAGCCGACCGGCTTCGGGAAGAGCTTGCGGATTATAACTGGTTTGGCAGCGTGCGGGTTTGGGTTAGCGGCCCCTGAGAAGCGGCAATCCGGCGCCTAACGGCGCCGGTTGTCCTCCATTCGCGACAGAATTTCCTGCATGATCAATGTGTAAAGTTCTCCACCGAGAAAGCGGTCTTCCACGCCTGCATCAATGCTGGGGTTGTCGTTGACCTCGATCACTGCCACCCGGTTGCCCGACTGCTTGATATCCACCCCATAGAGCCCGTTGCCAATCAGCCGGGTGGCATTCAGAGCTGCCTGAATAACGTTTCGGGGTACTTCATAAGTCGGCATGGTTTCAAAATCGCCGCTCTCACTGCTCGACTCACCGTGCTGGTATATCTGCCAGTGACCTTTCACCATCATATACTTGCAAGCATAAATGGCCCGGCCGCCAAGAACGCCAATCCGCCAGTCGTAATCGGTATAGAGATACTCCTGCGCCAGAACCAGGGCAGACTGTCTGAACAAGTCCTTCAGACCGGCGCGAAGCGATGCTTCGTCCTCAGCCTTGGTAACACCGCGAGAAAAAGCGCCATCCGGGATTTTGATGACGACCGGAAAGCCCAGCTCCGCAATGATCTGCTCCACCGCGTGCTTCTGATCCTTGGAAAGAATCAACGTCTTGGGCGTCGGCACCTTGTTGTTTTTCAGGAGATCCGCCAGAAAAACCTTGTTGGTGCATCTCAGGATGGACACCGGGTCATCAATCACCACCATGCCTTCGGCTTCGGCCTTCCGTGCAAACCGGTAGGTGTGGTGGTCAATCGCTGTGGTTTCCCGGATAAACAGGCCATCGTATTCTGGCAATCGCATGTAATCCCGCCGGGTAATCTGCTCTACGTTTATGCCAAGTTTGCGCCCGGCCTTCTCGAAGCGTTTCAGGGCCAGTTTGTCGCTGGGCGGCATCTCTTCGTCTGGATTGACCAGAACCGCGAGGTCAAAGCGGTAGCGGCGCCGGGCCCGAGGCTTCCGCCAGACCATGCTGCTGAAGCGGTCGAGAGCGGCCGCGAAGACGTCCTGCTCTTGCTCGTCCAGATCTGCTGGCGATGCGGGTCTCATGGACTCGATCTGCCAACCTTTGCGGCGCTTGAACACCACTTCCAGAATCGGACAGGGAAACCGGTCAAACAGCGCACGGGCAACCGGCTTGAGCTCCGGATGCCCCGCCTGACCAAAATAGGTTCGGATCCTCACTTCGTGAGTTGCCTGCCGCGCATCCGTGGACGGATCAATTTCCGCCCCGGAAGCCTCAAGCCAGTTCACGACGCTGTCATCCAGCTCTTCCAGCTCCAGGGAAAACAGCCCTTTCCGGCTCAGGTCATTGAGCGTCATCACCGATGGCACCACGTGGTGCCCCCGGGCTTCGGCAAGCAGGGAACAATAATAACCCCGACTCAGATACCGGGCACTCTGGCAAAGGTTGATGACCCGAACGCGACCGGACGCCGGTGCTGAAAACTGCAGGTACTCATCGAACGTCAGAACATCGTCACTGGGGTAATACGGCGACCAGTCTTTGGCACGATCCACAACTATGAGCAAACGGGACATCGAAGGCGCTCCTCCCTGAAGGTTCAGCCTTAATTATTTTGGGCCACAATACGCCTGCACCGGAACCTGTACAATCTTCTGATAATGCGTGCTTTTACGCATCCTTCAGCTATTTTTCAGTGACTGGCTCTGACTCATAATAGCGCGGCAGGGGAAGCCACCCAGACTCCCTATCCCGACTCTCACCAAGGCTCTGCCACCATGTCCAATCTCTTGCTCAGACAGGGTAAACCGACCGACCTCAATGACCTCGTCCAGCTGGAGAACCAATGTTTCACGGATGACCGGATTTCGCGACGCAGTTTCCGTCGGTTCCTCGAAATGCCAAGAGACCGGCTGATCGTCGCCACCCTCGATGATGAGCTGGTGGGATATTGCCTGGTGTTGATGAACGCGGCCACCCGGCTTGCCCGGATCTACTCCATTGCCGTCTCGCCGAAAGCCCGCGGCCGTGGTGCGGGTGAAAAGCTGGTGCGTGAGGCCGAACGAGAGGCAGCCAATACCGGCCGTATTGTCATGCGCCTGGAGGTACGGGAAGACAACCACCCCGCAATTAACCTCTACAAACGCCTGGGCTACCGCCAGTTTGGCACTTACCGGGATTACTACGAGGATCACGGGAACGCCCTTCGCTTCGAGCGCCGGATTCTGTTTTACGAACCCTCGAAACAGTTTTCCCCTGTGCCCTACTACCCACAGACAACCGATTTTTCATGCGGGCCCGCTGCCCTGATCATGGCCATGGCGGCACAGGATGAAAAGCAGCCGGTCACCACCCTGGAAGAGCTGAAACTCTGGCGTGAAGCGACCACCATCTTCATGCTGGCCGGCCATGGAGGCTGCGGCCCCCATGGACTGGCACTGTCAGCCTGGAATCGGGGCTTCGAGGCCAGCGCCTGGATCAGCAAGGAGGGCGCCCTGTTCAAGGACACCGTCAGAAACGAGGACAAGAAGCGAGTCCTGGAGCTGGTGCATGAGGGTTTTTTGCACGATATCGGCCAGACCGGCATTGCACTTCATCACGACCCCCTGACCCTCCAGGGCATGGAGCAGGCACTTCATCAGGGGCGGGTCCCCGTTATCCTTATCAGCACCTGGCAGCTGAACCGAAGCCGGGTTCCGCACTGGGTTACGGTGTGCGCGATAGACGATCAATTCGTCTATCTGCACGATCCGGAAATTGATGTCGACGCCGGCGAAACCATGGCCGACAAGCAATATCTGCCCATCGACCGGCGAATCTTCGACAAGATGTCCCGGTACGGCCGCCTGCAACCGTTGCAGGCGGCGGTCATCGTCGGGCCCAAACGAGACAACTGATCACCCGGTACGCAACGCGGCCTCTTTCAGGTCAGAAATCTCGTCCCTGATCCGGGCAGCAGTCTCGAAATCGAGGTCCGAGGCGGCTTTGTACATCTCGTCTTCAAGCCTTGACACCTCTTTAAGTACCTCTTCGGGTGACTTGTTGCCGGTCTTCACCCGGTACTTTTCCGCTTCCTCCGCGGCCTTCTGACCGGGCCGCTCGGCTTTGCGGCGGCCACGACCGCCACCACCGGCACCTTCCATAATATCGGCTATTTTCTTGTTCAGGCCCTGGGGCGTAATTCCATGCTCTTCATTGTGCTCGGTCTGTTTGGCACGCCGACGTGCGGTTTCATCAATGGCCTTCTGCATGGAACCGGTAATCCGGTCCCCGTAAAGAATTGCCTTGCCATGAACATTCCGCGCTGCGCGGCCAATGGTCTGGATCAATGAACGCTCAGACCTCAGGAACCCTTCCTTGTCAGCGTCCAGAATGGCCACCAGGGATACCTCTGGCATGTCCAGACCTTCCCGCAACAGGTTAATCCCGACCAGAACGTCGAACTCGCCCCGCCGAAGGTCTCGAATGATCTCAACCCGTTCCACGGTATCGATGTCCGAGTGCAGGTACCGAACCTTGATGTCGTGCTCCATAAGGAAGTCGGTGAGGTCTTCCGCCATCCGCTTGGTCAAGGTGGTTACGAGCACCCGCTCTTCGATCGAAACCCGCGCGTGAATCTCGGAGAGCAAATCGTCCACCTGTGTAGAAGCCGGGCGCACCTCAATTTCGGGGTCCAGCAAGCCGGTCGGTCTGACCACCTGCTCGACCACCTGCCCGGCGTGTTCCGCCTCGTAATGGGAGGGGGTCGCAGAGACAAAGATCATCTGGGGAGCAATGCGCTCCCATTCCTCGAAGCGCATTGGACGGTTATCCAGGGCCGAGGGTAACCGGAAACCATACTCCACCAGCGTTTCCTTCCGGGACCGGTCGCCCTTGTACATGGCACCGATCTGGGGAATAGTCACGTGGGATTCGTCCACCACCAGCAAGGCGTTCGGTGGCAGGTAATCAAACAGGGTTGGCGGCGCTTCACCGGGTCGACGACCGGACAGGTAGCGCGAGTAGTTCTCGATGCCGTTGCAATAGCCCAGCTCCATCATCATCTCGATATCGTAACGGGTTCGCTCCTCAAGCCGCTGGGCTTCCACCAGACGGTTGTTGTCACGCAGTTGCTGCAGGCGCTCGTCCAGCTCGACCCGGATATTTTCCACCGCATCGAGGACCGTCTGGCGGGGCGTCACATAGTGGGACTTCGGATAAATCGTGACCCGGGGCACCCGGCGCAACACCTCGCCGGTGAGCGGGTCGAAATAGCTGAGGTTCTCCACCTCGTCATCGAACAACTCAATGCGGATGGCCTCCTTCTCAGACTCTGCCGGGAACACATCAATCACATCCCCGCGAACCCGGTAGTTGGCCCGGTGAAACTCGACATCGTTGCGGGTGTACTGCAGTTCGGCCAGCCGACGCAGAATGAAGCGCTGGTCAATCTGGTCCCCGCGGTCAAGGTGCAGCATCATCTTCAGATAGGACTGGGGGTCACCAAGACCGTAGATCGATGACACTGTGGCCACGATGATCGCATCCGACCGTTCCAGCAGTGCCTTGGTCGCCGACAGCCGCATCTGCTCGATGTGCTCGTTGATCGAGGCATCTTTCTCGATGAACGTGTCGGACGATGGCACGTAGGCCTCAGGCTGGTAATAGTCGTAATAGGAGACGAAGTACTCGACCGCGTTGTTCGGGAAGAATTCGCGGAACTCGCCGTACAGCTGGGCGGCCAGTGTCTTGTTGTGCGCCATGATGATGGTCGGGCGCTGGATCTGCTCGACAACATTCGCAATGGTAAAGGTCTTGCCCGACCCGGTTACCCCCAACAACGTCTGGTGTGCCAGGCCTGACTGAATACCATCAACCAGCCCTTCAATAGCCTTGGGCTGATCACCGGCAGGCTTATAGGGCGAATCAACCTTGAACACACCCTCTTTGTCAGCACTGGACTCATTTTTGGCCATAATAGGCGGACAACCTCCGGTTTTGACAGCGACGGCCTGTCAGCAGGCCCCCTACCATCGAGAAATTTAGCGTTACGCCGGCTTCATGATACCATCAGTTCGATCGACGGCTGGGCGAAATTCAGCCAGCTCTGCGGCTCATTCACCGATTCCCGGCCGATCGCAGCCCTATCAGACGCAGCTTTAAGGAGCGCAAGTTTGGACCTTCAACTTTCCAGCCGAGTACAGGCTATCAAGCCCTCTCCCACCCTCGCAGTCACCAACAAGGCCGCGGAACTCCGCGCAGCCGGCCAGGACATCATTGGCCTCGGTGCAGGCGAGCCGGACTTCGATACCCCCGATCACATTAAACAGGCGGCCATTGAGGCCATCAACAACGGGCAGACCAAGTACACTGCTGTGGATGGTACGCCGGCCCTGAAGAAAGCGATTATTGCGAAGTTCAAGCGGGACAACGGCCTGGATTACGAAGCCAACCAGATACTGGTATCCAGTGGTGGCAAACAGAGCTTTTTCAACCTCGCACTTGCCACCCTGAACCCTGGTGATGAAGCCATCATTCCGGCCCCTTACTGGGTGTCCTACCCGGACATGGTGCTGGTCGCCGAGGGTAAGCCGGTGATCATCGAGACCGGGGCGGATACCCGCTTCAAGATCACCCCCGAGCAGTTGGAGAACGCCATCACTGAGCGTACCCGCCTGTTCGTGATCAACAGCCCGTCCAACCCCAGTGGCATGGCTTATACCCTGGAAGAGTTGCAGGCCATCGGCGAGGTGCTGAAAAAGCACCCCAACATCATGATCGCCACCGATGACATGTATGAGCCGATTCTCTGGACCGGCAAACCGTTCTGCAACATCCTGACCGCCACACCGGAACTGTACGACCGCACTTTCGTGCTCAACGGTGTCTCCAAGGCCTATTCCATGACAGGCTGGCGTATCGGCTATGCTGCCGGACCGGCGAAGATCATTGGCGCCATGAAGAAAATCCAGTCCCAGAGCACCTCAAACCCGGCTTCCATCTCCCAGGCGGCGGCAACCGCTGCCCTGGATGGCGACCAGGCTTGTGTAGGCGAGATGGTCAAGGCCTTCAAGGAGCGTCACGACTGGCTGGTCGAGGCCCTGAACCAGTTGCCGGGTGTGGAGTGCCTGAACGGTGACGGAACCTTCTACGTGTTCCCGAGTTTCCAGGGCGCCATTGATGCCGACGCCAACGTCAGCTCCGATGTCGAGTTCGCCGAGAAACTGCTGACCGATGCCGGCGTGGCACTGGTGCCGGGCTCTGCTTTTGGCTGCCCGGGGCACATGCGACTGAGCTTTGCCACCAGCATGGACAACCTGAAAAAGGCTATCGAGCGTCTTCAGAAAGCGCTTGGCTAAAAAGTTCCGGTCAGGGGTTGACGGGGCGGTATTGCCAACTTAATATACGCGCCTCGTCACACGACGACGTTCCCCGATAGCTCAGTTGGTAGAGCAACGGACTGTTAATCCGTTTGTCGCTGGTTCGAGCCCAGCTCGGGGAGCCACTATTCGAAAAAGCCGCTGATTCCTTGAATCAGCGGCTTTTTTCTTTTCCGGCCAGGCGAGATACGGGCGACTCAGAGAGCCGCCACCTCCTGATGAATCGCCTCCAGTGCCGCCAGCGGATCGGAAGCCTGGGTAATCGGCCGGCCTATCACCAGATAGTCACTGCCAGCCCGCAAGGCATCACTCGGCGTCATGATCCGTTGCTGATCCCCCTTCGCTGCACTCAGCGGGCGAATACCCGGCGTGATCAACTGGAAATCAGCACCCTGCTCAGCCTTCAGGGCCGGCGCTTCCTGGGCCGAACACACAACACCATCCAGCCCACAATTTCGGGTCAGGGTCGCAAGCCGGGACACATGGGCCTCCGGCGATTCGCTGATGCCGATCCCAGCCAGGTCTTCAGCACTCATACTGGTCAGAACCGTTACCGCGATCAGCAGTGGACGGCCTGCGCCGAAAGGCTCCAGACGCTCCCGGCAGGCCGTCATCATGTTCTCGCCGCCCGAGGCATGCACATTCACCATCCACACCCCCAGGTCTGCAGCAGCGGCAACGGCGGCGCTTGTGGTATTGGGAATATCGTGGAATTTCAGGTCAAGGAAGACTTCAAAGCCTCGTCGCTGAAGGCCCTGAACCAGCTGGGGCCCAGACCGGGTGAACAACTCCTTGCCCACCTTCAGACGACATTTGGCCGGATCCAGTTTTTCCACCAGTTCCAGGGCGGGAGTCTCGGAGGGAAAATCCAGCGCGACGATAATCTTCGGATCGTTAGCGATTTGCACGTTCAATGTCCTGCAGAATGTCAGAAAGGTTATTCGGCTTCAACGCCCTGGATGGGGCGGACGGTTTCCCATTGCTTGCAGCTTGGACACAGCCAATGCAACTGCTGGCCAGAAAAGCCACAATTCGCGCAACGGTATATTGGACGATTGGAGAGGATGAGATGACCAATCCGGCTGACAAGCCGGCCCTCGTCCGTGGTCATACCTTTTTCGTAACCGGCCATCTCAACCAGTCGAAGCAGACCCCGAACGCTGGGGCGAGTCTCAAGCTCCCGCCGCAACAGGTCGATGGCAGCTGGACGGCCAGAGGACCGCTCTACGGACTCAACGAGAGCCAGAAGCAGACTGGTGCCGGGATATTTCTCATAGAGCTTACGCAGCTTTTTGCCAAGACGACGCACGTCGCCATGCTCATGCTCCAGCCGCATCAGGCGATCAACCGCCTCAGGACCAAATTCCGGATTCTGGTCAAACACTTTGAGACTCTGGTTTGCCGCCTCCCGGAAACTGCCCTGACGAATCTGCAGCTTCATCAGAATAAGGGTTGCCCTGACACAGGACTGATCGTAATCCAGAGCCTCCTTAGCCAGCTTCTGAGCCGCCCAACGATCATCGTGCCGCAACGACTCTTCCGACAGTTCACAGGTAATGTACGCCAGTACCTTGAACATTCCCGGGTCGGCATCTCCTTTGGTGAGCGCCCGAGCCACATCAGCGGCCTTGCCCCACTCCTTTTCCTGCTGATAAACCTCAATCAACTGCAGCGCCGATGTGCGGCCATAGTCCCGGTCGCCCATCAATTGATGCAGCAAGGCTTCAGCTCGGTCGAGGAGACCAGCATTGAGGTAATCCTTGGCGAGTTCGAGGGTTACCTGTGGCGAAAAGCGGGTCGGCAATTCCGGTCGGGCCAGAAGGTTCTGATGAATCAGGATGGCTCGTTCCGTCTCGCCTTTCAGGCGGAAATGACTACCGATGGAGAGGTGCAGGCTAACCGTATCCTTGTTCACTGCAAGGGACTGAACAAAATTCTCAACGGCCTGGTCGGAGTAATTGGTAAAAAGAAACTGAAGACGATCGCGCACCGAATCTTCGTCGGCGATGGTTTTTTTGGTCCTGCGACCATTGCTACCTAGCCTGCCGGCTAACCAGCCGGCCGCGACCGCCACGGTGAGCAGCAGCCACTGAAGCACTATATCCATTAAAGAGTCCGGTCGTTCTGGGCCCTGGATTTCTCCAATGCCTGCTCGGCACGATCAAGTCGTTTCTGAAGGGTTCGCCGGGAGACTGAGGTACGAACAGTTGCCAGCATTGTTATCAGCACACCGACAAGCGCACCGATCACAAATGCCATGATAATCCAGACAGCCACTCCATGGGGCTGGGTTTCGAACAACAGAAAGTTGAGCGAAACGGCCATCTGATTATTGAGTGAAAACACCAGCGCAAGCAGGATAAGGACCAGCACCAACAGAATAATAAGAATTTTCTGCAATCCTGCCATAGCGATAGAGCTCCCACTTGGGCTTTGGAAAAACCCGGATTATACCCGTTCCCCGATCTGGCGTCAGAAGCCTTTTTTCAAGCTATCGTTAACCTGCTCACGCAACTCCTTGCCCGGCTTGAAATGAGGCACAAACTTGGCGGGCAACTGAACCGCTTCACCGGTCTTGGGATTCCGTCCGGTGCGAGCAGCCCTGTGATGCAGGGAAAAACTGCCAAAGCCCCGGATTTCAATTCTCTGACCATCGGCGAGGGACTGGGACATATGTTCAATGATGGTCTTTACAGCCAGCTCTACATCTTTAACGGAAAGCTGAGTTTGCTTGGACGCAATCAGCTCGACCAGTTCGGACTTCGTCATGAGGCGTTTCCCTCTTTCTTTATTATTCGGCCGTCGATTACCGGACTCTCATGACTACCAGTTTAGCCAAACCAAAAAAAAACACAAAAAAAACGGGCTCTTAGAGCCCGTTTTTTTCTTACCAACCTAAGATATCAATCTTTGTTGGCGTTTTGCTGCTGCATCTGCTCTTTGATGAGATCACCAATGGTGGTCGCACCAGAAGATTCAGCCGCCTTGGCCCGCACACCTTCCAGTGCCTGCTTGTCGTCCTCGACATCCTTGGACTTAACAGACAGGTTGATGATGCGGTTCTTGCGATCGATGCTGATAATCTTCGCTTCGACTTCTTCGCCTTCCTTCAGCGCGTTGCGTGCATCTTCAACACGGTCACGACTGATTTCTGAGGCCTTCAGTACGGCTTCAACTTCGTCGTTCAGGGCGATGGTCGCAGCCTTGGCATCAACAGCAGAGACAGTGCCCTTAACGATGGAGCCCTTGTCGTTCAGCTGAACAAACTCGGCGAACGGATCGCTCTCGAGCTGTTTGATACCCAGGGAGATACGCTCGCGCTCCGGATCAACAGACAGGATAACGGTTTCAACTTCGTCACCCTTCTTGTATTCACGAACCGCTTCTTCGCCAGTCTCGTTCCAGCTGATGTCAGACAGGTGAACCAGACCGTCGATGCCACCGTCCAGACCGATGAAGATACCGAAGTCAGTGATTGACTTGATCTTACCGGAGATACGGTCGCCCTTGTTGAAATTGCTGGAGAAATCTTCCCACGGGTTGGAAACGCACTGCTTGATACCCAGGGAGATACGACGACGCTCTTCGTCGATATCCAGAATCATCACTTCCACTTCGTCGCCAACCTGCACGACTTTGGACGGATGGATGTTCTTGTTGGTCCAATCCATTTCGGAAACGTGAACCAGACCTTCAACACCCTCTTCCAGCTCCGCGAAGCAGCCGTAATCGGTCAGATTGGTAACGCGCGCCTTGACCCGGCTGTTTTCCGGGTAGCGACCCTTGATATCAACCCAGGGATCTTCACCCAGCTGCTTCAGGCCGAGCGATACACGGTTACGCTCACGATCAAACTTCAGAACCTTGACGCTGATCTCATCGCCCACATTCACGATTTCGCTCGGATGCTTGATGCGCTTCCAGGCCATATCGGTAATGTGCAGCAGGCCGTCAACCCCGCCCAGATCTACGAACGCGCCGTAGTCGGTCAGGTTCTTGACGATACCTTTGATTTCCATACCTTCGGTCAGGGTTTCCAGCAGAGCTTCACGCTCAGCGCTGTTTTCAGCTTCCAGAACGGCGCGGCGGGAAACAACCACGTTGTTACGCTTCTGGTCCAGCTTGATAACCTTGAACTCGAGTTCTTTGTTCTCCAGGTGCGCGGTATCGCGGACCGGACGAACATCTACCAGAGAGCCGGGCAGGAAGGCGCGGATGCCGGCCAGATCGACGGTAAAACCACCCTTGACCTTGCCATTGATAACACCCTTAACAACTTCTTCCGCTTCGAAGGACTTTTCCAGTACCTTCCAGGCTTCGGCACGCTTGGCCTTCTCACGAGACAGACGGGTTTCCCCGAAGCCGTCTTCAACAGCATCGAGAGCTACATCGACAACGTCGCCGATAGCAATTTCCAACTCGCCTTTTTCGTTGAGGAACTGGGAGGCGGGGATAACGCCTTCGGACTTCAGTCCGGCGTTAACGGTGACCCAGTCGCTGTCGACGTCAACTACGGTTCCCTGGACGATGGAACCCGGTTGCATGTCAATTTCTTTCAGGCTTTCTTCAAAAAGATCCGCAAAGCTCTCGCTCATTATGTGTCCTATGTGATCAACGCAAGTTTACTCCGTGCTACCAGCAACACGGTCTGTTAGTCATGTCCGGATACGGCCAGTGGCTGGCCGATAACGCCATATCCGGCATTTCAACGACGAAAAGGTGCAGTCAGGCCTGACCTGCTGCGGCCATACACCTGTCTAACACCTCTTCTATACTCAAACCCGTAGAATCAATGACTTGCGCATCATCTGCAGGCTTGAGAGGGGCTGCGGAACGGTTCATATCCCGTTCGTCACGAACCCGTATCTCCTCTAAAAGGGCATCAATGTTAACATCGACACCCGCGTCCTTCAACTGGCTAAATCGTCTTCGGGCACGCTCCTCGGCACTGGCGGTCAGGAAAATCTTGACCGGTGCATCTGGAAAAACGACGGTGCCCATGTCGCGGCCATCGGCAACCAGCCCGGGCGGCTTCCGGAAATCCCGTTGCCGCTGCAACAACGCATCGCGAACCGGCTGCATAACGGCAACCCGCGAGGCATTGTCACCACAGGTCTCGGTCCGGATTTCCGAGGTTACATCCTCCCCCGCCAGAACCACTTTCGCCGGTTCTCCAGCCGGCGTCGGCTCGAACGCCACATCCAGGGAGGCCGCAACACCAACCAGGCCGGCCTCATCATCCAGGGACACCGCCTGGCGCATCGCCGCGAGGGCAGTCAACCGGTAGAGCGCCCCACTGTCCAGAAGATGAAATCCGAGTTTCTTTGCCAGCATTTGGGTAATCGTGCCTTTACCGGACCCGCCAGGGCCGTCGACGGTAATGACTGTCGCTTCGCCCCCCGACATTACTCCTCCCCCTCGGCTGAAATATGAATCCCGGTGTTACGGGCCAGCTCCACGAACCCCGGAAACGATGTGGCCACATTGGCGCAATCCGTGACTTCAATCTCGCCCTTCGCCCGCAGCGATGCCACCGCGAAGGACATGGCAATTCGGTGATCTCCGTGACTGTTGACCGTCCCACCACCCATGGACTGACCACCCTCAATAACAATGCCGTCCGGCGTCACCGTGGTTTCGACACCCAGCGCAGCGAGCCCATCGGCCATCACCTGAATCCGATCACTCTCCTTCACCCGCAGCTCTTCCGCGCCGCGCAGTACCGTGCGACCCTTCGCGCAGGTTGCTGCGATAAACAGCACCGGAAACTCGTCAATCGCCAGCGGTACCTGATCCTCGGGAATATCGATACCCTTGAGCTCTGCCGCCCGAACGCGCAGGTCCGCAACCGGCTCGCCACCGATCTCGCGCTCATCCAGCACCTCAATATCAGCGCCCATCAGGCGTAGAATGTTAATCACCCCTACTCGAGTGGGGTTCATTCCCACGTGTCGGAGCACAAGGTCAGAGCCGGGTGAGATACTGGCGGCAACCAGGAAAAACGCCGCGGAAGAGATATCCGCCGGGACGTCAATATTGGTGGCTGCGAGTTCTCCGCCGCCACTGACGCTGGCCGTCGCGCCATCGCGATGCACGTGGTATCCGAAGCCCGCGAGCATGCGCTCGGTGTGATCACGAGTCGGAGCCGGTTCGGTTACAGAGGTGCTGCCTTCGGCATAAAGGCCGGCCAGTAACAGACAGGATTTCACCTGCGCGCTGGCGACCGGCATTTCGTAATGAATACCGGTCAGGCGCTGACCACCGCGAATTTTCATGGGGGGTCGACCGCCCTCGGCCGTGTCGATTACGGCACCCATGGCCCGCAACGGATCCGCCACGCGCCCCATCGGACGTTTTGAAAGGCTGGCATCACCCGTCAGCTCGGAATCAAACGGCTGCGCCGCCAACAACCCGGCGAACAAACGCATGGCGGTGCCGGAGTTGCCCAGGTAGAGCGGGCCACGAGGCGCTTGCAGCCCATTGACGCCAACACCGTGAATACGCACGAACCCGTCATCAGGCCCCTCAATGGTGACGCCCATATCCCGGAATGCCTGCAGGGTGGCGAGGCTGTCTTCGCCTTCCAGAAAGCCTTTCACCTCGGTGATGCCATCCGCCAGCGCGCCCAGCATTATCGAACGGTGGGACATGGATTTATCACCCGGAACCCGGATATCGCCGGAAACGGCGCCGCCGGGCTGAAGACGGAACGTTACCTGTTTCTCACTGTTGTTTGTCACGTAAGACTGTCCTGAAAGCATCTTTGAAAAGTGTTCCCGCGCCGCCTTGGCGCGACTGAAAACCCGCAGCAACGTAGCGCTGTCCTGATTGGCAATTGCCTCACGCAGCTGATCAAGATCATGGGTAAAATGATCAATCACCCGGAGCACTGCATCCCGGTTCGAGAGAAAAATATCGTGCCACATGACCGGATCACTGGCAGCAATCCGGGTAAAATCGCGGAAACCACCGGCAGCGTAACGGAAGATGTCCATGTTCTCATCTTCACCGGCCAGGGTATCCACCAGGGAGAAGGCAATCAGGTGCGGGAGGTGACTGGTCGCCGCCAGAACTTCATCGTGATAGGCCACCGACATGGTCAGCACGGTGGCACCGCAACCTTCCCAGAGGCTCTTTAAACTCGCCAGGGCGGTCGGACTGGCCTGATCGCCCGGCGTCAGAATAACCTTGTGCCGGGCAAACAGATCCGGATTGGCCGCCCGGATACCGCTTTTCTCCGAACCGGCAATGGGATGGCCGGGAATAACCTGCGGCGACAGTTCACCGAAGACAGCCTGCACATCGGAAACAAAACTGGACTTGGTGCTACCGACGTCGGTCAGCACGGCGTCCTTGCCAAGCCAGGGCTGTATTTCCGCCAGCACAGCCCGCGTTGCCCGAACCGGTACCGCCAGAACCACCAGATCACTGCCTCTTACTGCGGCTTCTATCGAGACGGCTGCTTCATCAATAATACCCAGCTCTCGGCCAAGAGCGAGCTCGTCGGCACGCTTATCCGCCCCAACGACGACCCGTGCCAACCCGTTACGCCGGATGGCGCAGGCCAGGGAACCGCCAATCAGGCCAAGGCCGATGATCGCGACACGCTCGAAAACGGGCTGCTGATCAGACACCCGCGGCTCCCTGCCCCGCCGATTTCAGCGACTGTTCCAGAGCTTCGATGAATCGTGCGTTCTCCTCGGGCAACCCAACCGATACTCGCAGATGGTCCGGCATGCCGTAACCGGCAACCGGGCGGACGATGACGCCATGGGCGAGGAGTGACTGATAGATTTCCTGGGCCCGCTCACCGACATCAACGGCAACAAAATTACCGGCTGACGGAATATAGCCAAGGCCAAGCCGATCGAACGCCTGCTCCAACTGTTGAAGGCCCGCGGCGTTTACTGCGCGGGAACGCTCCAGGTAATCTTCATCGTCCAACACCGCGGTTGCCGCCGCCAGGGCCAGCGTATCAACATTGAACGGCTGACGAACGCGGTTGAGAATATCGGCAATCGCCGGTGAACAGATGGCGTAGCCGACCCGTAGCGCTGCCAAACCCCAGGCCTTGGAGAAGGTCCTGCAGACGATGAGATTAGGGAACCGGCTCAGGAGTTCAACGCCATCGGGGTATTGATCACCCTGGAGGTACTCGCAATAGGCTTCGTCGAGAACCACGAGAACATGGGCAGGAATCTTTTCCAGGAACGCTTCGATGGCTCCGGCTTCGTGCACCGTACCGGTCGGGTTATTCGGATTCGCGACGAAAATCAGGCGCGTGCAATCGTTCACCGCAGCAGCCATGGCATCAAGATCATGCCCCCATTCCTTCGCAGGCACCGATACACCCCTGGCACCGATGGCCTGAGTCACCAGAGGGTAAACAGCGAACGCATATTGGGAAAAGATGACTTCCGAGTCCCGGTCCGCAAAACAGCGGGCAATCACTTCCAGCACATCGTTGGACCCGTTACCCAGAGTAATCTGATCCATACCGACGTCGAATCGGGCTGCCAGTGCCTGCTTCAGGTCAAATCCATTGCCATCGGGATACAGGCACAGCTCAGGCAGCGCCTCCCTGACCGCGGCAAGGGCTGTATCACTGGGCCCCAGAGGGTTCTCGTTGCTCGCCAGCTTGACGATTTCGGCCGGATTCAGGCCCAGTTCTCGGGCCAGTTCGTCAATCGGTTTACCCGGCTGGTAGGGGGACAGCGCCTGAACCCCTTTCACTGCCAGGCTCTGGTAATCAATCGCCATAGCCTTACCTCGTTCTTTGCCTGAACACCGCGAACCTAGAGCACACCAATCGGATAGGAACCCAGCCGCTTGAGTTCGACCGCCTCATCGTCCACTTCCGCCAACAGATTACGGACCGGCTCGTCTTCCATATGCCCTTCAAAATCGATGTAAAAGACATACGCCCAGGTACCGCTGGGCGAGGGTCGCGTTTCGATCCTCGTCAGACTGATACCGTGCTGGTGGAATGGCTCCAGAAGCTGGTAGAGAGCACCGGGTTTATTGCGCATCGAGACCAGAATCGAGGATTTATCGTGCCCGCTTGCCGGAACTTCCTCACGGCCGATAATCAGGAATCGCGTGGTATTGTCCGGACGGTCTTCAATGCTGCTCGCCAGCTTTTCCAGACCGTAGAGTTCCGACGCCATATCGCCGGCAATGGCCGCTGCGCCAGACTCTTCCGCCGCGCGCCGAGCTGCCTCGGCATTGCTGGACACCGTAATGCGCTCAATACCATAGCGATGGGTGTCCAACCACTGACGACACTGGGCAAAGGATTGCTGATGGGAGTAGATCCGGGTGATTTCCTGATCCTTGTGTTTCGGCGACACCAGCAGGTGATGATGAATTCGCAGCTGAACCTCACCACATATTTTCAGCGGCGACGACATGAACATATCCAGGGTATGGTTGATCATTCCCTCGGTAGAGTTCTCGACGGGCACCACCCCGTAGTGAGCGGCGCCCGACTCCACCTCCCGAAAGACCGCATCAATCGCCGGCAGCGGCACACTGATCACAGAGTGGCCAAAATGTTTCAGGGCCGCGGCCTGAGTGAACGTCCCCACCGGGCCGAGGAACGCGATGTGCATCGGTTTTTCCAATGCCAGGCACGCCGACATGATCTCACGGAACAGTCGCGCCATTTCTTCCGCAGACAGCGGGCCGGGATTCTGCTCCTTGATGCGGCGAAGTACCTGCGCTTCCCGCTCAGGGCGGTAGAAGAAGACATCCTGCTGCGGATTGGAGTTCATTTTGACGTGCGCCACTTCCTGGGCACAGCGGGCCCGGGCACTGATCAGATCCATAATCTGCTGATCAAGGCTGTCGATCTCGTCCCGAAGCTCGCCGAGGCGAATTTGCTCGTCACTCATGCTTAGCCACGCTCCCTGGCAAATTCCGCCATGTACTGGATCAGGGCATCAACGCCTGCTTCCGGCATGGCGTTGTAGATGCTGGCGCGCATGCCACCAACGGAGCGATGCCCCTTCAGGTTCAGCAAGCCACGGGCATCCGCACCTTTGAGGAAGTCGCCATTGAGTGCATCGTCCGCCAGGGTAAACGGAATGTTCATCCAGGAACGGAAACGGGGATCGATGGGGTTGGCGTAAAAATCATTGGCATCAATGAAGTCGTACAACTTCGTCGCCTTGCGGTGGTTGATCCGGCCCATGGCTTCCACGCCACCCTGACCTTTCAGCCATTGGAACACCAACCCGGCGAGATACCAGGAATAAGTCGCCGGGGTGTTGTACATGGAATCGTTATCGGCCATGACCTGGTAGTTCATCATTGTCGGCGTTTCCTGGCGGGCCTTGCCGAGCAAATCCTTACGAATAGCCACGACGACCAGTCCGGACGGACCGATGTTTTTCTGGGCGCCGGCGTAGATGAGACCAAATTTCGAGAAATCCATCGGGCGCGACAGCATGGTAGATGACATGTCCGCCACCAACGGAACGTTGCCGCTATCTGGAATGAAGTCGTACTCCAGACCACCGATGGTTTCGTTCGGCGTATAGTGCAGATACGCGGCATCGGCATCGAGCTGCCAGCTGGAAACATCCGGAATGGTGGTAAAACCGGATTCTTCCGAGCTTGCAACCACATTCACGTTGCCATAGCGCTTTGCTTCGGCAATCGCCTTCTTGGACCAGATCCCGGTATTCACATAATCCGCAGACGTCTTCTCTCCCAGGAGATTGAGCGGGATGGTGGCAAACTGACTCGAAGCTCCGCCCTGCATAAAAAGTACGGCGTAATCATCTGATATGCCAGCCAATTCACGAAAATCCTTTTCAGCAGCTTCGGCAATCTGCACAAACTCGTCGCTGCGATGACTCATTTCCATCACAGACATGCCGGTACCGCGCCAATTCAGCATCTCTTCGCGTGCCTGCTGCAGCACGGGTTCCGGCAAGGTTGCCGGGCCTGCACAAAAGTTATACGCCCTACTCATGATCCTGTGATCTCTCAAGTCTTACTGATTCAGTCTTGTGGCAGTGCCGGCTTATTCCTCGCCGGCCCCCTCTTCAGGGCTGCTTTCACCGGAGACATCCGCGCCTTCTTCACCGTCGACTTCTTCATCGTCGGTTTCGGCAATACGCTCCACACCTACAAGGCGTTCGTCTTCCTGGCTCAGCTTGATCAGACGCACACCCTGGGTGTTCCGGCTCAGAACCGAGACCTCATCGGTACGGGTCCTTACCAGCGTGCCCTTGTCGGAGATCAGCATCATCTCATCGCCATCGAACAGCTGCAGTGCCGTCACCAGATTGCCGTTCCGCTCGGAACACTGCATCGCAATGACGCCCTGACTGCCCCGGCCGTAGGTCGGGAACTCATCAATCGCGGTCCGTTTGCCGTAGCCGTTTTCACTGGCGGTCAGAATCACACCGTCTTCCTGGGGAATAATCAGGGAAACAACGTGGTGCCCTTCCGGCATCTTGATACCGCGAACACCGCGGGCCGTCCGACTCATCGGGCGCACCGCTTCCTCATTGAAGCGGACGGCCTTGCCGGCGGTGGAGAACAGCATAACCTCGGCATCGCCTTCGGTAATGGCGGCGCCAATCAGCGTGTCACCTTCATCCAGGGACAGGGCGATCAAACCGCTGCTCCGGGGGCGGGAGAAGTTGGGCAGCGGGGTTTTCTTGACCACGCCGGCAGAGGTCGCCATCAGTACAAACTGGTCTTCCGGATAGTCGCGGACCGGCAGGAAGGTAGTGATCCGTTCGCCCTCGTCCAGCGGCAGGATGTTCACCATCGGTCGACCGCGGGACGCACGGCTGGCACGGGGGATTTCGAACACCCGCAGCCAGTAGACCTTGCCGCGGTTGGAAAAGCACAGAATGGTGTCATGGGAGTTGGCCACCAGCAGCTTTTCGACAAAATCCTCATCCTTCATGGACGTAGCTGCCTTGCCTCGACCACCACGGCGCTGGGCCTGATAGTCTTCAACGGCCTGGGTCTTCGCGTAACCGCTGTGCGAAATCGTCACAACCAGGTCTTCTTCGTCGATCAGATCCGCGATAGTAAGGTCGCGGCGAGAGCTGGTGATTTCGGTGCGGCGCTCGTCACCGAATTCGGTCACGATGGCTTCCAGTTCCTCGCGAATGACCTGCATCAGGCGGTCCGGATCGCCCAGAATGTCCAGCAGATCAGCGATCTTGTCCAGGATTTCCTTGTACTCGTTCTGCAGCTTCTCGGTTTCCAGACCCGTCAGGCGATGCAGACGCAAGTCCAGAATGGCCTGGGCCTGCTCCGGCGACAGGTGATACAACCCTTCACGCAGGCCATAGATCTCCGGCAGGTCGTCCGGCCGGCACGCGTCCTCACCGGCGCGTTCCAGCATGGCCAGAACATCACCGGGTGACCAACCCTTGTCCATCAGCTTTTCTTTGGCTTCCGTCGCCGACGGCGAAGCCTTGATCAGCTCAATGATTTCATCGATGTTCGCCAGGGCAACGGTCAGACCTTCGAGAATGTGACCCCGCTCCCTTGCCTTGCGCAGCTCGAAAATGGTCCGGCGGGTCACCACTTCACGGCGGTGACGCACGAACGCATCCAGCATTTCCTTCAGGTTGAGGGTCTTCGGCTCACCATTGATCAGCGCAACCATGTTGATACCAAACACGGTTTCAAGCTGCGTCTGGGCAAACAGGTTGTTGACGATAACGTCCGGGTTCTCACCGCGACGCAACTCGATCACCACCCGGATGCCTTCCTTGTTGGATTCGTCCCGGAGTTCGGAAATGCCCTCAAGACGCTTCTCTTTCACCAGCTCGGCGATCTTCTCGATCAACCGTGCCTTGTTCAGCTGGTACGGCAGCTCGGTGATGATGATCGCATCGCGATTAGTCTTGTTGTCGTGCTCAATTTCATGGCGGGCACGGATGTAAATGCGGCCACGGCCGGTGCGATACGCCTCAACGATGCCGGCGCGACCATTGATGATGCCCTGCGTCGGAAAGTCCGGACCGGGAATAAACTCCATCAACTCGTCGACGGTCAGGTCCGGGTTATTGATCAGTTCCAGACAACCGTTAACCACCTCGGTCAGGTTGTGGGGAGGAATATTGGTCGCCATACCGACGGCAATACCGGAAGAACCATTGACCAGCAGATTGGGAACCCGGGTCGGCAACACATCAGGAATACGCTCGGTGCCGTCGTAGTTATCGACATAATCCACCGTTTCCTTCTCAAGATCCGCCAGCAGCGAGTGCGCGACCTTCTCCATCCGGATCTCGGTGTAACGCATGGCTGCCGCGTTATCACCGTCGATGGAACCAAAGTTACCCTGACCATCGACCAGCGGGTACCGGAGAGAAAACGGCTGAGCCATACGAACGATGGTGTCGTAGACCGCAGAGTCACCGTGAGGGTGGTATTTACCGATAACATCACCCACCACACGGGCGGATTTCTTGTAGGCCTTGTTCCAGTCGTTGTTCAGTTCGGACATGGCGAACAGAACCCGCCGGTGTACCGGCTTGAGGCCATCCCTCACGTCCGGCAGAGCCCGGCCAACGATGACGCTCATGGCGTAGTCGAGGTAGGACTGTTTTAGCTCATCTTCAATATTTACCGGCAGGATCTCTTTGGCTAACTCACCCATCGAGAAAGGTTCCTTTGCGTTATCTGGAAGTCGTGTCAGGGCCGTTTCCGGGCCCCCTAGTTATTCTTCAACAAGCCGCCAAGTCTACCACAATCGCACCCGCACCGGGGCAACTGTGAGACGGCCTCAATCAAACACCACGGTCTTGTTTTCATAGGTGATCACGCGATCCTCGATATGAGACCGCAGGCCACGTGCCAGCACGTTCTTCTCCACATCTTTGCCCAGGCGCACCATGTCTTCAATGGAATCGCTGTGGGTGATGCGAATGACGTCTTGCTCAATGATCGGCCCTTCGTCCAGATCCTGAGTCACGTAGTGACAGGTCGCACCAATCAGCTTCACACCCCGGCTGTAGGCCTGGTGATACGGGCGGGCCCCGGCAAATGAGGGCAAAAAGCTGTGGTGGATATTGATGACCTTGCCGGCATGCCGGGCGCAAAGCTCGGCGGGAAGGATTTGCATGTAACGGGCCAGAACGACCACATCGGCATCGTACTGCTGGAAAAGTTCGTCGATATGGGCGAACGCCTCGGCCTTGTTTTCCTTGCTCACCGGCACATGGTGATAGGGAATTTCATGCCATTCGACCATACGGCGAAGATCGTCGTGGTTGGAAATCACCGCTACGATCTCGGCATTAATTTCCTTGCTGTGCCAGCGGTACAGCAGGTCGGCCACACAATGGGATTCCTTGCTGCACATGAGAATAACTTTCTTGGGCTGGGCCGAATCCGCGATGTGCCAGTTCATGTCGAATTCGCGGGCAATGGGCTCGAACGCCGCACGGAACTGGTCAAGGCCAAAGGGAATGGAACTGGCCTTGATCTCGTGGCGCATGAAGAACCAGCCGGTGTGGGTATCCGAATGGTGACTCGCCTCGGTAATCCAGCCATTGTAGGTGGACAGAAAATTACTCACCTTGGCGACAATTCCGACCCGGTCGGGGCAGGAAATCACAAGACGATAGGTATGCTCCATGGAAGCCTTTCCTTCAACTAAAATCCGGGAAAGCAGGTGCGCAGGGGAATCACTGGCGGAAACTCGACAGGTTGACGTTACGCACCTATTAAAATGACCGGCTATCATAGCCTATCTCGACGTCAGAAACGAGGAACAGAATCATGGACAGCGCCCCTCAGCGGCAAACACGGAAGACCCGCCTCAGGACACGCTCAGGCGGCCTGCGCGTCATCGCCTTTATCCTCTCGATCACTGCAGCAATTCCGGCATCCGGTCAGGCCATTCTCGAGGGCGAACGCTTTCATCCGGTCGTTGCCCAGCACGGCATGGTCGCAACCAGCCACGCCCTGGCAACCGAGGTCGCCCTGCAGGTGCTGAAAGACGGCGGTAACGCCATAGACGCCGCCGTAACCGCAGGATTCGCCCTCGCCGTGACCCAGCCCCGATCCGGGAACATTGGCGGCGGCGGCTTCATGCTCATCGCCAAGGGTGATGGCAGTGCCCCGGAGGCCATTGATTACCGGGAACAGGCGCCGGCCGCCGCCACCGAAACCATGTTTCAGGATAACAACGGCGAGGTGGTTAAAAACCGGAGCCGCTTCACCCACCTGGCCGCTGGCGTCCCGGGCACAGTCGCCGGACTGGCACTGGCGCTTGAACGCCATGGCACACTCTCGCTCAAGGAGGCTCTGGCCCCAGCTATCAGACTGGCCCGCGACGGATTCACGGTGCCCAAGCGGTTCACGGAAGGTCTGGAATCCGCGCGGTCGCGCCTCGAGCGCTGGCCCGCCACCCTCGACACCTTTTATAAGGCAGACGGCACCGCGTACCAGCCCGGCGACCTCTTCCGCCAGCCCGACCTGACTAAAACCCTGCACCGAATCGCCGTCGATGGAGTAAAGGGATTCTACGAGGGCAAAACAGCCGAACTGATCGCGGAGGAGATGGAGCGCCATGGCGGCCTGATTACCGAAGAGGATCTGAAAGCCTATCAACCCGTGGTTCGGGAGCCGGTGCATGGCAGCTACAGGGGATACGACATCTACTCCATGTCCCCGCCCTCTTCCGGCGGTACCCACATTATCCAGATACTGAACATTCTCGAGGGCTACCCGATCGGCGAATCCGGCCACAACTCCGCAGACACCCTTCACCTGATGGCTGAGGCCATGAAGCTGGCGTATGCAGATCGCTCCGAATATCTCGGCGACACCGATTTCGTGGAGGTTCCCCTGCCGGGCCTGACCAGCAAGGACTACGCCGAAGAACTTCGTGGCAGCATTGATCCGGACCGAGCCCGGCCAGCCAGCGAGATCAGTCCGGGACGGCCGGCGGCCTATGAAAGCCCGGAAACCACCCATTTTTCGGTCGTGGATAAATGGGGCAATGCCGTGTCCAACACCTATACCATCAATTTCAGCTATGGTTCGGGCATCACCGTTAAGGGGGCCGGCTTCCTGCTCAACAATGAGATGGACGACTTCAGCGCCAAACCCGGCGTACCGAACGCCTACGGCCTGATCGGCGGCGAAGCCAACAAGGTGGAACCGGGCAAACGCATGCTCAGTTCCATGTCACCAACGATCGTCAAGAAAGACGGCAAGAATTTCCTCGTTACCGGCAGCCCGGGGGGGTCCCGGATTATCACCACCACGCTGCAGGTGATCATGAATGTGGTCGATCATGGAATGAACATCCAGACAGCCGTCAACGCGCCCCGCGTGCATCACCAGTGGTTGCCGGACGAGATTCGGATCGAACAGGGAATCAGCCCGGACACCATCGAACTGCTGGAGGGGCGTGGCCATACCGTAGTGACGGATTCGGCCATGGGCGCCATTCAGAGTATTATGATTGGTAGGGACGGCACGTTGTATGGTGGCGCCGATCCGAGGCGAAGCACGTCTTCGGCCCGGGGCTACTGACACTGCCGGGCAACTGAAATACTGACCATGGAGGCGAGTATGTTCCTGTCTGTTCAACTGAGCTGCTATCCGCTCAAAGACGATTACAAACAACCGATCTGGGACCTCATCGCCCGTTTGGAGAAAACCGGGCTGGAGGTGTATCCAGGGCGCATGAGCACCGAGCTTTTCGGGGAGTACGACGAAGTCATGAAGGTGCTATCGGACACCATGAAGTGGTCCTTCGAAACCTATGGAAAATCCGTTTTTGTGGCGAAAATCATGGAGGGTGACCGGAGACCGAAATGACAGCGCCCAACGAGCCCGAAAACCGTAAACCGTCGGACAACCAACAGCCGGCTATTCCAAACCAGTATTCCTTCCTGTGGCTCAGTGCGGCCATCTTCCTGATGGTGCTCTGGCTTCAGGATAGCGGTCAGCCCAAGCTGCAGGAACTGGCCTACTCCGAGTTCAAGACGGCGGTGGTGAGCAGTGAGGTGGCGGAAGTCACTCTGATGGAGGAAAGTATCACCGGGCAGTTCACGGACAGCGGCGCGGCATCCTTCAGCTCGGACAGATCCGCCCAGGCCAGCAGTACCGGGTTTCATACCATCCGCCCGCCGATGGAAGACCCAGCCTTGCTGCCACTGCTGGAGGAGTACGACATTACCATCAGGGCCACGCCCTCGGGGCTGCCCTGGTGGCAGGAGATGATTCGCGGCTTCCTGCCCTGGATATTGCTCCTGGCTCTTATGTTCTGGTTCTGGGGCGCGGCCCAGAAGCGCATGACACAAGGCGGCGGCCCGTTTGACTATGGCAAATCCAAGGCTCGCCTCGCCCGGAAGGAAACCTCAACCACCACACTGGACGATGTCGCGGGCATTGAATCAGCAAAGCGGGAAATCAGCGAAATCATCGATTTTCTGAAATCCCCGGAGAAATACCGGGCACTGGGTGCGGAAATGCCCAAAGGCGTTCTGCTGGTCGGGCCACCAGGCACCGGTAAAACCTTACTGGCGCGGGCCATCGCCGGCGAGGCGGAAGTGCCTTTCTTCAGCATCAGCGCTTCGGAATTCATCGAGATGTTCGTCGGTGTCGGCGCGGCCCGGGTGCGTGACATGTTCCAGAACGCCCGCAAGGACCCGCCAGCGCTGATCTTTATAGACGAACTTGACGCCATCGGCCGCTCCCGGGGCACCGGGCTTGGCGGTGGGCACGATGAGCGGGAACAGACCCTGAACCAGATACTCACCGAAATGGACGGTTTCGAACCCCACGAGAATATTCTGGTTCTCGCTGCCACCAACCGCCCGGACGTCCTGGACAGCGCGCTACTGAGACCGGGACGGTTCGATCGCAAGATCACTCTGGATCGTCCCCACAAGGAGGCCCGCGGGGCAATCCTTCAGGTGCATGTGCGAAAGGTGCCGCTAGCCGCGGATGTGGACCTTGATCAGGTAGCGGCTCGCACCATTGGCTTTTCCGGTGCCGACCTGAAGAACCTGGTGAACGAAGCAGCGCTGACAGCGGCCCGGGAAAACCTTCACGAGGTCAATGCCCACTGCTTTGAACTGGCCCGGGATCGCATCATTCTTGGCGAAGAACGGGACGCTCATCTTTCGAAGGAAGAACGGGAAGCGGTGGCTTACCACGAGTGCGGACACGCGATCATGGCCTACTACATGCCCAAGGCTGATCCGTTGACGAAAATCACCATTATCCCGCATGGCATGGCCATGGGGGTGACCGAGCAAACCCCGAAAGACGATCAGTACAACTACACCGAGAGTTACCTGAAAGACCGGATCAAGGTGATGCTGGGTGGCCGGTCCGCGGAAAAGCTGATCTATGGCGAAGTGAGCACCGGTGCCCAGAACGATCTCAAAGAGGCGACCACCCTGATCCGTCGGATGATCGGGCAATGGGGTATGAGCGAAAAGATTGGCCCACTGGGGCTGAGCATTGGCGAGGAGCACGTTTTCCTGGGCCGGGAAATGGGGCTGCCCCGGGAGTTCAGCGAGAAAATGGCTGAGCTGATTGATACTGAAATCCAGTCACAACTCCTGGCCCTGGAAAAAGCGACCATCGACTTCCTGACGGAACACCGGCAGCAACTGGAGGCCCTGGCAAAGGCTGTTCTGAAGCAGGAGACCCTTTCCGCCGAAGAGATCGAAGAGGTGCTTCGAAAGGAAGACGCGCGGAAAATTGCCTGACGGTCAGTTCACACGGTCGTGACCAGTTCATGGCTGAACAGTGCCAGACAGAAACCGACGACCGCGCCAAGCGGCGGCCCCCAGTGTCGGTCAAGCCGGGACTGGGGTGCAATGTCCTGAAAGATCAGATAAAGAATCCCGCCGGAAGCCGCAAGCATCATAGCCCCCAGTAAAACGGGCTGTTCCGACAGGAAGAAGTACCCGAGGAGACCCGCAATCGGGCCGGCCGTTACCAGCACCGCCATGAACGCCAGCGTCTTTTTTGACGTGTAACCCGGCAGAGCACATAACTCCCGATAAGCGTTAAAGCCCTCTGGCAGGTTCTGCAGGGCAATCAGTACCGCCAGCAGCGGCGCCATACCCGGGTTGGCCACCGCAAGCCCACCCAACGCCGTTGCCTCCGGCACAAAATCCAGCATCAACCCCATCAACTGGGGGGATTCCCGCCGCCGGAGCCCGAGCATCCGCTCCACCAGGAAGAACAACAGCCCGCCCGCGACGATGGTCGGTATCGCCCATAACGAACCGCCCATACTCGACTGTCCTTGCGGAACCAGAACCACCGCCACCGCGCCAAGCAGGATGCCCCCACCAAACGCGATCAGGAAATGTCGGAACTCCTGTTCCAGCCAATTAGGGCCAATCTTCTCGATACGGGCCAGCAAACCGCCTAGTGGGATACAGGCACCGGCCAGTGCCGTCAAACCCACAACGTAAAGTACATCCAGAATCATTAAGGCAACCCCGAAATTCCAAAAAAGCAGTCATCCTGCCAAGGCTATGGCGTAACCGTCACCGGAAGATTGACCGCAATCAACAGCTGATCGGCGCCCGGATTCTGAAACAGCCCACACTCGCGGCTGACCACCAATTGAGAGGCATGCTCCTGGCGTACGGCCTGGGCAATCGTGGCCGGATCGGTGGCCGGCAGAGTTCGAATCCGAGCATCCGCACCAAGCACATCCAGCTCTCGTCTGATGGCAGTCAGATGCTCCGGCGGGACTGTCTTACCCGGGCACAGAAAGGCCGTAATCGGCTGATGGTAACGCCTGGACGCCTCTACCGCCGCGAGAACTGCCCGATGATTGGCCTGGTTGTGGTCATTAAGAAAAGCCACGATCCGTCCCGGTGTCGCTACGGGCGGCTCACACCATAACAGGACCCGGCCCGGAGACCTCTGAATCAGCCCGCGAGCCGTCGAGCCCAGCCGGGCACCCGGTGCGGAGGACCAGCCCACCCGGCCCAAAACCAGCAAATCCTCCGGTCCCGCCAGCGCCAATACCTCCTCGACAACCCGGCCACGGGCGACGCTAAGAGCATGATGGCCGCCGCGCCCGGCCATAGCCCGTGCCAACGCCTGACGCGCCTGGTCCGCCAGACGCTGAAGGCGGTGCTCAACCAGGGCCGCATCGAAGGAACGACTGATCCCGGATGCCGAACCCACTTCACGGGAAAAACTGTATCCCGCACTGCGTAACAGGTTCACTTCTTCCACAAAAATGCCCAGGACCTCCGCGCCCGTTTGCGCGGCAATGTCCGCGGCCGCTTCCAATGCCGCATAGCTCACCCGGGAGCCGTCCAGCAGCACCATAATCCGGCCGCGACGGCGCTCAGTCGCTCCGTTTGTCACTGCTTCTATCCTCTTCAGCGTCGGCATTACCGCGCTTCTTGCTGATCTCGGCGAACGTCATTAGCCGGTCCGCCACCGCACGGTTAAACGAACCCTCCGGAAAGCAACCGGCCTCGTCCGCCTCACCGGCCATCATGCCCGTAAGCAGCTCAATCGCCTGATTGATGCCGGAGATCGGATAAAGGCTGAAATCACCGGCGGCAATTGTTTTGCGGACATCTTCTTTAAGCATGAGGTGCTCCACATTGCTGGCCGGCAACAACACGCCCTGGCCACCAACCTCGCCTGCCTCACGGCAAACATCGTAGAAGCCTTCGATTTTTTCATTCACACCGCCAACCGCCTGCACCTCACCGAGCTGGTTCATGGACCCGGTTACTGCAAGGCCCTGTTTCAACGGCACACCGCTGATGGCAGAGAGAAGCACGCAGGTTTCCGCCACCGAGGCCGAATCCCCCTCCACCCCACCGTAGGACTGCTCGAATGCCAGACTTGCGGATAATGATAGCTCCCCCTCACCGGCATACCGGCTGGCAAGGAAACGGGAGAGAATCATGACGGCCTTGCTGTGAATCGGCCCACCCAGTTTGGCTTCCCGCTCGATATCCACCACCTGCCCCTTGCCGGGTCTCGCGGTCGCGGTAATCCGGGTTGGCTGGCCAAACATGGAGGTGCCCAGACTGAGCACAGACAGCCCATTCACCTGTGCCACAACCTCGCCCTGGGTCGCAATCATCACAATACCCCGGCTGATCTGCTCCCGACTGCGTTCGCGGATTCGACTGGCACGGTATTCCCGCTCGTCGATGGCCCGCTGGATCTCATCGGCGCCGATAAGGTCGCAGCCGCTCTGATCGGCCCAGTGGTCTGCCTCACTCAAGAGATCCCGGAGGACCCGGTCATGGGCCGTCAGCTTGCGTTGATCCGACGCCACACGGCTGGCATGTTCAATCAATCTGGCCACCGCAGCGCGGTCGAGGGCACGAAGATTTAGCTGACGCGTCATGGTCGCAATCATTCGGGCATAAAGACCATAGCAGGCGTCATTCCGATCCAGGTCGTCCTCGAAATCCGCCTCTACCTTGAACAGATCCAGAAAATCGGGGTCGTAATGGGCCAGCAGGTAGTACAGCAGTCGGTCTCCCAGCAGAACCACTTTGACCGAAACCGGTATCGGCTCAGGTTGCAGACTTACCGTACTGACCAGTCCGTAAAGGCGCTCAAGGGATTCGATCCGGATCTCTCCGGAGAACAGGATTCGCTTCAGGCTTTCCCAGGCCATCGGCTGGGACAGCACCCTGCGGGCATCAATGATCAGGAAGCCACCATTGGCCCGATGCACAGAGCCCGCGCGAATCAGGGTGAAGTCAGTGTATAGCGTACCTTGGCGGGCCCGGTGCTCGATCTGACCGGCAAGGTGCTGGTGATTGGGCAAATCCTCATAGATGACCGGCGCCCCCAAGGTGTCGGCATTGTCGATGAAGAGGTTCACCCGGTAACGGCCCATCAGGCCACCGGGAACACCATTCTCAGGGTCCTTGAACATTTCTGCATGTTCGACCACATCCTCGCGCACGCCGTCAAGATAATCCACGATGTCCGGGAGGTGGGACCACTTTTGCCTGAGCTCTCCGATGGGACCACCCAGAGTCAGTTGAACCATTTCCTCATTCAGGGCATGCACCCGTTCGCGTACCTCCTTCCGCAATCGGGGAATTTGCTGAATGGTCTGCTGAAGCTTCTTCTGCAGCTCGTCGACTTTCGATTCGACGAGCTCTTTCTCTTCCTCGGAAAACGTCTTGTATTCTTCCGGGTCAATCACCTCACCATTACGCATAGGTGCAAAGGTGAAACCGGCGGGTGTGGTAATCATGGCAATGTTGTTGCGATTGGCCTCTTCCTGGATATCAAACAGGCCCTGATGCTGGCGTTTGGCCATTTCTTCCTGAAGTTCCTGGAGCCTGGCCTGATACTCCTCACTCTCAAAGGTCGCCGGAATCGCTGTGCGTAGTTCAGAGGCCAGATCACTCATGTCTTCCTTGAACTGCCGTCCCTCTCCCGCCGGCAAACGAATTGCTCTAGGCCGGTCAGAGAACTGGAAATTGAAAACATGACACCAGTCTGACGGCACCGGCTGTCGGGCGGCGTGTCTGGTCAGGAAACGCTCGACCAGATCGTATTTGCCGGCGCCAGAAGGCCCCAGCACAAACAGGTTAAAGCCCTCGGCCTGCATACCGGCGCCGAACTCCAGCGCACGCAGCACCCGTTCCTGCCCGCACGGCAGATCAAGGTCTTCCAGAGAGTCCGTGGTTTCAAAGTCCAGTTGGCCGAGAGGGCACCGATGGTAGACCTGGTCCTCGGTCAGCGCTGCGGGTCCGTTCATCAACTTCCTCCTGACGTGCGTCTGGCAGAAATTGCGCTGCAGGCAATGCAATCAAGAATAGCTCAAAGATCTGCTTGCCGATGCAAACGAAAAACGGCAGCCAATGGCTGCCGCTTTTTGCTTCTCTTTGACCTGTCAGGAATGGCCGAGGATTGCCGCCAGCTTGTCCTGAGTCCGGTTCTCGAAATCACTGGCATCGTGTCGTTCGTGCAATTGCTCTTCCGGGTCACCCCAGGTGCGGTTGACCATCCTGCCCCGCTGCACTGCGGGCCGGTGTGCAATCTCCTCGGTCCAGCGATTCACGTTCTTGTAGGTGTGGGCTTCCAGGAATTCCGCGGCATCGTAGACCTTGTTGGCAACCAGCGCACCGTACCAGGGCCAGATTGCCATGTCGGCAATCGTGTACTCATCCCCGGCAATATACCTGTGGTTGGCCAACTGACGGTCCAGAACGTCCAGCTGCCGCTTGACCTCCATGGTGTAGCGATTGATGGGGTACTCATACTTTTCCGGCGCATAGGCATAGAAATGCCCAAAGCCGCCACCCAGCATCGGCGCGCTGCCCATCTGCCAGAACAGCCAGTTCAGGACTTCGGTGCGCTTGGCGACATCCCCGGGCAAAAACGCACCAAATTTTTCCGCCAGGTACAGAAGAATGGAGCCCGACTCAAAGACGCGAATGCCAGGATCAACACTGCGGTCCAGAAGGGCGGGAATCTTGGAATTCGGGTTAACCTCAACGAAACCACTGCCGAACTGGTCACCCTCGGTTATCCGGATGGGGTAGGCATCGTACTCCGCCCCCTGAATCCCCTGCTCCAATAATTCCTCCAGCATAATCGTGACCTTGACGCCGTTCGGCGTTGCCAGCGAATAGAGCTGCAACGGATGCTTGCCCACTGGCAACTCTCTATCGTGAGTCGGCCCGGCGATCGGCCGATTGATTTTGGCAAAAGTTCCGCCACTCTCGGCTTCCCATTTCCAGATCTTCGGAGGGGTGTAGGTCGGATCACTCATAGCTAAATTTTCTCCTAGCGGTGAAATGTTTCACTCAGGCCGCTGCGCTGAGCATTTCCTGTAAGTCATACGCCACTTAAGCCAGACAGGACCAGTTCCCGATTGGAGCTTAGAAGACGATTCAAATTCAGCTGTAGGTCGCGCCCCTAATTTCAGAAACTCAGACGGTCGACGCTTGTATACAGCGATTTTCAAATCCGCTGCTATAGTGTAGCCAGTGGTTTTACATTTTTTGACATTCCTGCTTGCGCCGCCGGACGGCGGGTTACACCGTAGAAAAGGGAGCTCCTAGATGAAGCCGCACAAACTGATACCACGCACATTCGTGATACTCACCCTGACAGCAGCGTTAATGGCCTGTGCCGGTCCCGGCCCCAAGCCAACCAGCGAGCTGCAAATAGCCGAGTCATCCATTCAACAGGCCGAAGCTAACGATGCCCGGCAATTCGATCCAGTCTTGCTGAATGACGCTCAGAACAAAGTGGCCGACGCCCGTGAGCTGATGGATAAATCGGACCCCGAGGAGGAGGATTACACGGAAGCAAGACGGCTCCTGGAACAGGCTGCTGTCGATGCGCAACTAGCAGGCGCCCGCGCCGAGACTGAAAAGACCCAGCGCGCCGTGGCTGAGATCAGCCGCAGTATCGAAGACCTTCAGAACGAACTCGAGACGGATCAACCGTGAGCCCGGACAAGGAGACTGAGATGATGAAGCGCACACTTTCACTAAGCATCGTGATCGGGCTGTTCACACTGATGGCAGGCTGCGCCAGTTCGCCCCCCTACAACGAAACACTCGATGAGGCTCGATCGACCTACATGAGTATCGAGAACGACCCAGACGTGGCCCGTAGTGGGGACAGCCAGCTTCGGGCCGCCAAGACCGAGCTGGAAAGAGCCGAGAACTTACTGGAGGAAGACGCCGATGATCCCCGGGTCGATCAGGCAGCCTATCTGGCGCTGCGGCATGCGCAGATTGCCCAGCAGCAAGGCATGCGTGCGTCCCTGCAGGACGAGGTCGCCTCTGCTGAAGAACGTCGCCGACAGATGCAACTGCAGATGAAAACCAGCGAGGCCGAGAAACTTCGGGCCGAGATGGAAGCGCTGAAGGCGGAACAAACCGATCGAGGCATGGTGCTGACGCTTGGGGACGTGCTGTTTGACCTGAACGAGGCGGAACTGAAGAGCTCGGGAGAGCGGACCGTCTCACGCCTGGCCGAGTTCATGCGCGAGTACGAGAATCGCCGGGTGCGAATCGAAGGCTACACCGACAGCACCGGGGAAGAGTCCTATAACCAGCGCCTGTCCGAGCGTCGTGCCATGGCCGTGTACGATTCCCTGCTGGGCATGGGGATCTCCAGCAGCCGGGTTGAAGTTGAGGGCTATGGTGAGGCCTATCCCGTCGCCAGCAACAATACCAGTTCAGGGCGACAGCAAAACCGTCGGGTCGAGATCGTGATTTCGGACGAGTCCGGAAACATCGACAAACGGTAAGCACCGACATGAAATGCCCGCCAACGCGATGACGCGTTGGCGGGCGAACGACGTGTCGCTAACACCCGAACCCTGATGGTCTCCGGAGACCGCTCTTCTCTCTTGCCCCCTCCCTTATCCATTCGTCTTAGATCCTCTATGCCATTGCGATCTTTAAATGCAAAGCATGACTGAGATCAATGTGAGTTATTCACATACCGTCAGAATCGGTCATGTTTTAACCACAGCAATAAGCTGACTTGACCACAAGAGATAAATAAAGGGACTCATTTATGTCTGCACACACCTCTCCAAAAACAAAACAGATTGCACTGGTGACCGGCGGGACCGGGGGTATTGGAACCGCTATTTGTCAGGCCTTGGAACAGTCCGGTTTTACCGTCATCGCAGCATCTGCCAGCCAAGCCAAAGCCGAGGCCTGGAGCAAACAACAGAAAGAGCTTGGCTTTAATATTGAAGCCTGTGTGCTCGACGTGTCAGACCATGAAGCCTGCAAAAACATTGTCCTCGATCTTGAGGAGGTTCACGGCCCTATCGCCGTGCTGGTGAATGCTGCCGGGGTGACAAGGGATGCGACTCTCAAAAAAATGTTTGTTGATCAGTGGCAAACGGTCATCGACGTTAACCTTACCGGCACCTTTAACATGTGCCGCAGCGTTATCCCGCTGATGCTGGAACGGGGCTTTGGACGAATTCTGAACATTTCGTCGATCAATGGTCAGAAAGGTCAGTTTGGACAAGTGAATTACGCGGCCAGCAAGGCGGGCATGCACGGTTTGACCATGTCATTGGCACAGGAGGTTGCCAGTAAAGGCATTACCGTTAACACCATCTCTCCCGGCTATATAGCAACGGATATGGTATTGGCGGTCCCTGAGGACGTCAGGAAAAAAATCATTGCCCAGATACCCGTCGGTCGACTCGGCGAGCCCGAGGAGATTGCCCGCATTGTCGATTTCCTCGCCGGAGACGGCTCGGGTTTTATAACCGGCTCCAATATCGCGGCGAACGGTGGCCAGCACATGCAGTTCTGACGCTCGCAATCCAGGCGTTTGGGCGGCCGACTATCCTGCCGCCCTCTGCCGTCCCGTTTCGGTCAGGCGAGCGATCAAAGCACATCGCCGTACTCAGTGACCAGAGTTCAGGCGTACCAGCATTCCGCGATAGTAATGCAGAGAATGATCCTCATGATAGGGGATGATGCACTCCTTGTCCGTGTTCCTCCACTCATCAATGACTTCGCCATTCAGTTTCCCGATATCTTCTAACAGCTCCGCCGCGCTGTAGATCCGGTAGGGACAGAACGCTGTGCTGATGTTTTGCAGCGTCACGTAGCCTTCCCGTGGATGGACCGGCAGCATATTGATCAGAATATAGGTCGGCCGGTGCGGCAGTCGTTCGATGATCGAACTCACGGGCTCCTCGACATACTGGAGTGAGCCGGAAAACAGCACCCAGTCACTGGCTGCCGCCTGCGACAAGTCGTCAATAAAGCTCAGGTGCCCGGAATTACCGTTACCCGCCGCAAACTTTCTCGCCTCCCTGATGACGGCCGGAACATCGAAAATCTGCCATTCAAAGGGCTCGGGGAACGTCAGGTACTTTTTGAGTGCGTAGTACAGCACACCCACATGACCACCGAAATCGAGCAACTTCTGGTTGGGCTCCATCAACCGGTTGAGCCAGAATGCGACCGCATAGTCACAAGGGGAAATCGACTGCATACGGAATCGGTACATCTCTGCGGAGGCCGGGGCATCGTGGTCATACCCCAGAGGCTTGCTGGCGGGCGCGTCGGCAATGGCCGCTGCAAAGTCCGGGTACACGCCCTTGAACCAGTTTACATTGGTTGCACTTGCAAATTCTTTGGCGTAGTGCCTGTCAAGGGCATGATTAATAAAGGGAATCTGTTCTACTTGATGCAGTAACACCTTTGTTCGCTGAAACATGGCCTCTTGCTCCCTAAAAAAGCCCATGATTATTAACCGTAGCATGCACGGACATTTTGTCACGCGCGCAGGAGCGAAAGATTCGTCTGAAAAACAATCAAGGTTTTTAGTCCACCTGCAAGCCCCCGGAGTACACTAGTTTTCATGCACTAGAAGCGAAAAAACCAGACTATGATCAAGCCTCACTACCTCACCCTGCTGCTAGCCCTGATTGCGTTCGCCCCAACGGTTCAGGGCGCACTTCGCTGTGGCGCGTCGCTGGTAAGTGACGATGCCTGGCCGATCGAGGTGGAGGAACGCTGCGGGCCGCCGGATTACATTGCAGAGTACCCCTCTGCGGCTGTCCCGGGGCTGGGGGTGGTACAAACGGAAATGCATTGGTACTACAACCCGGGACCACAACGGTTCATTCGCCGTCTGATTTTTCGTAATGGAAAATTGGCACGGGTGGAAACTCTGGGTTACGGCTTCCATACGACTAACATGGGCACCTGCGATCCCGGCACCCTTCGACACATCCAGAACGAGTACGAGCTGATTACGCGCTGCGGTGAACCCGCGTCCAAACGGGTGGAATGGCGGATGCCGACGTCCCGGAGGCGTTCTGAAACCTGGCAGGTGCTGCAACCCGTGCTTGTTCAGGAATGGCTATACGACTTTTCAAGAAACCAGTTCCGTCAGGTTGTCACCCTGAAAAACGGCCGAGTGGTGGATATCGAGTCCCGCCCGGGCCGGTAACAGATCCGTCCACAAATGTCCCTTGAAGCGTCACAAAAACCCTCCCCAGCCCTCTTTTCGTGCAGTCAGATGCCGTCGCACACTCCGTAATGACCTTTGCTATGACCACCTCTTCCGTGAACGGAACCGACAGAGGCAAAGGCCTTGGGAAGTTCATGGATGAGATGGAGTACAGCGGATCAAAACTCGTGGCATAACACGAGCACAACGACCTACCAGAAGTGTTTTGCTTCGACGGTTCAGAACGGGATGCTCTGTCTGTCGAAGCAAAACGATCAATCATTCTTCAGGCGAGTACCAGATGGGAGAGGTATAAGCCCTCTCCTGCCCCGCGGTTTCAGCCCCCTCAGGAATCTCTACATCGAAACGCATGGCGTCATAGACCACCCAGCGAGGTGTCGGGATTTCCAATACTCGCGCGTAATAAAACGCTGACTGGGACTCATCGAAATCCGGGTCGCTCCAGACGGTGGCCAACTCCGAGGCACCAATGGTGTTGGTCCAGTTGGCGTTCTCGATATCCACGGTGTTGCCGACCGGCGGTAATGCGCCGTCAGCATCCAGCTCCCGGCCCGTCGACCAGGCCACATCATAGACCTTTTCGTGCGTTTCGCCGTCACTGTCCAGCCACCCCTTCACAATCTGGATCCGGTCAAGATTTGCACCAATCGGATCGCGAAGCGCATAGACCATAAAGGTTGGCGATGAATCACCGGTTCTGGCTGGCAGATCCTTACCCATGGGCACACCCTTTTCGTAGCCCCGGAACGCCGGCTGACGGCTATTCAGGTCCTCATCGGTGTAGTCCCATCCTCCAAAGAAACGAACGAGCATGCGCGGGCCCGTTGTTCCGTAAACCTCTTTGCGTTCCATGGCATCGAAGATCGCCGCCCGAGTGTTCTCGGTGGCCCAGACACCGGTGTAGCCGGAGGCTGTGAGTTCATACCCCTCGTAAACACCTTCTTCCGTCTTCGCAAAGGGGTGGTCCATGCGGTCGGGTTTGGGCTCGACGTTCGTCGCCTTACCGAAGAAGTTGTCTTCTTCAACTGCAGAAAGCGCCGTGTGGCTGTCGGTGGAACCAACCAGACCAAACTTGTAGGGGTTGGTGCCAAGCCGCTCCTCAAGCTTCAGGCCATTCTTAAGTGCTTCCCGGGCATATTCGTATTGGAGCATGTCGTCGGTTTTGGCTTCCGAGAGATCGAGATTGCCCGCATCCCAGGTTTCGTAATCGGCAAAGGCATCATCCGGGGAGAGAAAGGGGTGGGCCTCTCCATCGCCCTTGATCTGGGTGATCTCATACATGGGCTCCCACTTACCCCTCAAACGCACATACTCTTCATCTATGTCTTTTCCGGTGTACTGGGCATCAACCGGGAACATGATCCCGTTGGACAGATTGCCATTATGCGCCAGAGCCAGTACCGAGCCACCTGTGGTTTTCTCGTAGTTCTCCAACCACGCATACAAATCGAGGGGATCCGTGGAGCCAACCGGCGACTGGGTGGTATACGGCACAACCTGACTGGCTTTATCAGCACCGTCCCGGAACAACACGTTTCGGTGAAGATTGTTGCCGGCAACCAGAGAGGTCCATTCGAAACCGATGATGGTCGTGAAATGGCCCGGTTCATTGAATCGCTCGGCCGCATCAACCACCTTGTCCCAGATGGTCTGGTAGGTTTTACCACCGGGCGAATATTCCGCCATCATCTCTGGGTCCATCTCGCCCTGGGAAAACGTGGTAATCAAGTCAAGCGCGGCATCAGTCGAGGCGTCACCGCCCTTCTGCAACCCCTCGTACCAGCGCTTGCCCTGCTCAAACCCGATAAGTTCAGGCTTGCCGCTGGCCAGATCATTGAAAAGACCCATCCCGTCCGAGTGATCGGCAATCACCAGCCAATCAAGGGGTCTCGAGAGTCTCACGGGCTGTCCGCTGGATGCCGTTACCTCCTCGCCGCGGGCAAAACGATAGGCATCATCAAGGCCCAAGCGTGCACCGAAAAGACCCGCATCCATCGACAAGCCCGTATGAAGATGGGTGTCGCCCCAGAATACTCGATCAGGGAAACTCCGCTGAGCGTATGGCGAATAAGCCTTGCCGGGATACTGGTCAGAGAGAGACTCCCGCGAAGGCTTGAATTGGCCCCACGCTGCATCGGGAATCAAAAGGAAGGTTCCTGGCAGTGCCAGGACAAACACAAGAGCGGAAAGAAAAATCCGTTTCATCACGGGTGTCCTCCGTTTCTGGATGCCGGACGGGTACAGGACAATTCGCTGTTTTTGTAACGAATCCTGTCACCGAAACATCATTACGAAGCACGAAAACATTCCTGGGGGGGGGAATCGAGCTACTGCACTCGTATGTGATAGCCCATTGCGCTGTTGCGCCTGAAGACGTCAAGAAAGAACTTAACTAAGAATAGTGGGGCACCGGGTTTTATCAAGAGGAGGCGCTACGGCGTTTTCCTGTTCTTCTGAAGCCAGAACAACAGGTCAAAGCCACCGCCGGACGCGGGACTGGTATTCGGTAAACTCTGGCCCGAAGATTTCAACCAATGCGTGCTCCTCGGGTCGGATCTGATACCGGTTTAGATAGAGAACAAATGCCACCACGATCAGCAACGACCACGGCGATGCCAGGAAAACGGTTACGGCAAGCAGCACAAGCGTAAAGCCGACATACATTGGATTTCTCGTCACAGAGTAAATACCGGAGGAGACAAGTGAAGCCGAAGACTCGGGTTTGCGAGGATCCACGGTTGTCTGGGCACGTCGGAATTCAAGCACACCGGCGGCACAGACCCCGACTCCCAAGAGCAGAAGAATAAGAGACACAGACAGCCGGAGCCAACCGGGCAAATACATTCCGGGCAGAGCCGCCGACAACGCCCAGATGCCAACACCGGCAACCACCGTCAGCGCCAACGGTGGAATTTTTTTATCCAGCAGTGCCATAGCCTTACCTCAAGAGAAAACCTGAATTTCAAATGCAAGGAATCGTAACCGCATCTCGCACGGAGCGGAAGCAAAGAAACCGCAACAATGGGAATGACAATGTAGCGTACTGGCGGTAATGGCCAAGTTAATGTCATTTATGACCGCTGGAATTCCGAGGGCTGACTGGCATACTGACCGGACAAATATTCCAATAACAGGCCATACCCGATGAGCGACCCCAAGACCCACTACCGGACCTGCAACATTTGCGAAGCCATGTGCGGCCTCGAAATCAAACTGCAGGGCGAGGAAATTCTTTCCATCAAGGGGGACAAGGACGACCCGTTCAGTCGCGGTCACATCTGCCCCAAGGCGGTCGCCCTCCAGGATTTCTACACAGACAAAGACCGTCTGAAAACGCCGCTCAGGAAGACCACCGACGGCTGGAAGGAAATCTCCTGGGACGAGGCATTCGAGGAAATCACCACCCGCATCCAGGGCATTCAGCAGACCCACGGCAAAAATGCGGTGGGCACCTATCTGGGTAACCCGAACGCGCACAACTTCGGCAACGCCATTACCTTTCCGAGCTTCTTCAAGGCATTGGGCAGCAACAATCGGTACAGCTCCGCGTCCGCCGATCAGTTGCCTCACCACGTGGCGTCCAACTACATGTTCGGCGCGGGCATGCTGATCCCGATTCCCGACATCGACCACACGGATTTCATGCTGATCATCGGCGCCAACCCGATTGTTTCCAACGGCAGCCTGATGACTGCGCCGGGTGTTGGCAAGCGCCTCAAAGCCATCCAGGAACGGGGTGGCAAAGTCGTGGTGGTTGATCCGCGCCGCACGGAAACCGCCCGGAAGTCGGACGAGCACCTGTTCATCCGGCCAGAAACCGACGCCCTGCTCTTGCTCGCCATGGCTCACACCCTGATTGAGGAGGATCGGGTCCAGCTTGGTCACCTTGAACACCTGATCGAGGGCGTTGACCAACTGGAAGAGGCGGTCAGGCCTTACCCGCCGGAGCGCGTCGCGGATGCCTGCGGCATTGACGCCGCGACCATTCGCCGGCTGGCCCGGGAGATGGCCGACGCTCCGACCGCCGTTTGCTACAGCCGGATGGGGGCTTCTACCCAGTCGTTCGGCGGCTTGTGCCAGTGGCTGACCAATGTGTTGAACCTGCTCACCGGAAATTTCGATCAACGTGGCGGCGCCATGTTTACCCAGCCGGCATTCGATCTGGTCCGCAGTACCAAGGGCAAACCCAGTTCCTACGGACGCTACGAATCGCGGGTCAGGAAACTGCCCTTCTACAATGGCGAATTTCCCGTTGCCACGCTGGCAGACGAAATCCTCACGCCCGGTGAGGGCCAGATCAGGGCGATGATCACCATTGCCGGCAACCCCGTGCTTTCAAGCCCCGATGGCGCCCGTCTGGGAGAGGCCTTCGAATCACTTGAGTTCATGGTGTCCGTGGACATTTATCTGAACCAGACCACCCGGTACGCCGACATCATCTTGCCGGCAACAACTGGCCTGGAAGTGCCCCACTTTGATGTCTTCTTCAACTCGTTCGCGGTGCGCAACACGGCCAAGTTCTCGGAGCCCCTGTTCGCCAAGGCACCGCACCAGAAACACGACTGGGAAATTCTCAAGGAGCTGGCACTGCGCCTGACCGGGCGCGAAGACGACGGCCTGACGCCGGAAATGATGCTGGACGCCGGTCTGAGACACGGCGCTTACGGTGAACAGGGCATGAGCCTGGAGAAACTGAGGGAAAACCCGCACGGTGTTGATCTCGGGCCGTTGCAACCCTGCCTGGAGCAACGCCTGCAGACGGAGGATGGCCGAATTCACATTGCGCCAGAGCCCCATATTGATGATCTGGAGCGTCTGGAAACCTCCGGGATCCTCACCCAGGGTTCGGACCCGGACTTTCCGTTTTCAATGATCAGCCGGCGCCTGGCCCGCAGCCACAACACCTGGACCCAGAATTCCCATCGCCTGGTGAAGGGCAAGAACCCCTGTACGCTGCAGATTCATTCGGCGGACGCGAGGAAGCTCGGGCTGGAGGACGGCCAGACGGCACAGGTGTCCTCCTCCGTCGGCAGTATCCGGCTCCCGGTGGAAATTGATGACGACATGTTTGAAGGGGTCGTCAGCATTCCCCAGGGCTGGGGTCACAACCGGAAGCATACCGGCATGACCGTGGCCGAATCGCAGCCGGGGGTCAGCATCAACGATGTTACCGACTCACAACGCATCGACGCGTTGACCGGCAATGCCGCGTTCAACGGCACCCGGGTTGCGGTGAAGGCGGCGGAAGCCTAGTTCCCGGCCCGTGCCGCCTCGGCGGCACGGGCGGTGTGCAGTTTTTTGTAGCTTTCGATCAGGCGCTGGTGCTTTTCCAGACCGTCCAACTGCATGTTGGTCGGGGTGAGACCATAGAAACGCACGCTGCCATTCACGGAGCCCACCACGGCGTCCATGGTCTCCTCGCCGAACATGCGCCGGAAGTTAGAGAGGTAGTCATCCAGCTCCAGCTCGTCATCCAGTGTCACTTCCAACACCGCATTCACTGCGCGGTAGAACAGTCCGCGCTCGACGGTGTTGTCGTTGAACTGCAGGAACATGTCCACAAACTCCAGGGCCTCTTCGTGCCACTGCAGAGCCAGGCAGATCAGCAGTTTCAGTTCCAGAATCGTCAGCTGGCCCCACACTGTGTTCTCATCAAACTCGATGCCGATCAGGCTGATAATCGTCATGTAGTTATCGAGCTGGCTGCCTTCGAGCCGCTCCGCCAGATCCGCCAGTTGCTCATCGCTCAGGGAGTGGAGATTGAGGATGTCCTCACGGTAGTCCAGGGCCATATTGGTGTTGTCCCAGACCAGATCCTCAACGGGGTACACCTCCGAGTAGCCTGGCACCAGAATCCGGCACACCGGTGCACCCAGTTCTTCGTAGACGGCGGTATACACCTCTTTGCCCATCGCCTCGAGAATGCTGAACAGCCGAGCCGCTTCTTCCTCGTTTGATCCGGAGAAATCCCATTCGTTGAACGTGTAATCCGATTTGGCACTGAAGAAACGCCAGGAAACCACCCCGGTCGAATCAATGAAGTGTTCAACGAAGTTATTCGGCTCAGACACCGCAAGACTATTGAACGTCGGCGCCGGCACATCGTTCAGGCCTTCGAAGCTGCGTCCCTGCATCAGTTCGGTCAGGCTGCGCTCCAGAGCCACCTCAAAACTCGGGTGCGCCCCGAAGGAGGCAAACACGCCGCCCGTTCTTGGATTCATCAGGGTGACGCACATCACCGGGAACTGCCCGCCCAGGGAGGCATCTTTCACCAGGATCGGGAAGCCCTGGGCCTCCAGCGCCTGAATACCCTCCACAATGTCCGGATACTTGTTCAGCACCTCCTGGGGCACATCCGGCAGCGCAATCTCTTCCTCGATAATCTGCTTCTTGACCGCCCGCTCGAAGATTTCCGACAGGCACTGGACTTCCGCCTCAAACAGGGTGTTGCCGGCACTCATGCCGTTGCTGAGAAACAGGTTTTCAATCAGGTTGGAGGGGAAATACACCACCTCGCCGTCAGACTTACGCACAAACGGCAGGGCACAAATACCGCGGTCCACCCGGCCGGAGTTGGTATCGATCAGGTTGGAGCCGACCAGCTCATCCTCCGGGTTATAGATAGCCAGGCAGTGGTCATCCAGAATGCCTTCAGGCAGCTCATCATCGGGTCCCGGCTTGAACCACCGCTCGTTCGGATAATGCACGAACTCGCTGTTGGCAATATCCTCGCCGAAGAACTGATCGTTGTAGAAGAAGTTACAGCTCAGGCGCTCGATGAACTCGCCCAGCGCGGAACACAGGGCACTTTCCTTGGTGGCGCCCTTGCCGTTGGTAAAACACATGGGCGAGGCCGCATCACGAATGTGCAGCGACCACACATGGGGCACGATGTTGCGCCAGGAGGCGATCTCGATTTTCATGCCGAGATCCGCCAGGATACCGGTCATGTTGGCAATGGTTTGCTCAAGCGGCAGGTCTTTCCCTTCAATGAACGTACGATGCTCACTGTCCGGTTCAACCATCAGCAGGGCCTGGGCGTCTTCGTCGAGATTCTCTACAGTCTCAATCTCGAAGGTCGGGCCTGTCTGAACCACCTTCTTCACGGTGCAGCGATCAATGGACCGCAAAATGCCCTGCCGGTCCTTGTCGGAGATGTCTTCCGGCAGCTCTACCTGGATCTTGAAAATCTGGTTGTAGCGATTTTCGGGATCAACGATATTGTTCTGGGACAATCGGATATTGTCGGTGGGAATATCACGGGCCTTGCAGTACACCCTTACGAAATAGGCGGCGCACAGCGCCGAGGATGCCAGAAAGTAGTCGAAGGGGCTGGGCGCTGAACCATCACCCTTGTAGCGAATGGGCTGGTCAGTAACGACGGTGAAATCGTCAAACTTGGCTTCAAGTCTGAGATTGTCGAGGAAGTTGACGTTGATTTCCATTACGTAGGTACCCGGTTTGTAAAATTTGGCGCGCCATGGCCTGAATGCCGGCCATTATCCAGTTTTTGGGGGGCTTCGTCTCGGAGCCTCCGTACAAATCGCATGGATCGACGGGGCCATCCGATTATATGCCCCGGTCGTATTCCGACAGACTCACTGATTCAAGGTTTGTTGTCTTATGAAAACCCCCGGCGTGACGCTATCTTCACTTTTTTTCCTGATTCTGCTGAGTGCAACTGCCGTGCGCGCCGCTGACCTCTCCGTGCAGGTCCGCAACCTGCCTGCAGAGGGTACGCTGGTTCTGCAGGTCTACGACGATCCGGACGCCTTCGGCGACTTTCGCAACCCCAGGCGGGAGGTCCGATATCCCATCCAGCCCGGCGAACGTTATGTCATCCCCGATGTCCCGACCGGGAGGATCGCTGTCCTCGCCTATCTGGACGAGAACGACAACGGTGCGCTGGACAAGAACTTTATCGGCATCCCGCGCGAGCCGGTGGGCCTTTCGAACAACTATCAGCCCAAGGGCCCGCCCAGCTTCCGGAACGCGGCCTTCACCGTTCGTGAGGAGGAGATGGCCTCACTCAACATCGAACTATATCGTGTTCTCGGCGAGTTCGGGCAATGGGGTGTAGGCCTGGGTGTGATCGGTCGCGGCAGCCCCTATGTGGGCTCCGATTCCAACGTATTTCAACCAATACCAGCCATCACCTACTTCGGCGAGCGCCTTCAGTGGATCGGGCCAAACATTCGTTACGGCATTGTGGGGAGTGAAGACCTTCGCCTCGCGGTTACCGCCTCGTATCGGGTTGGCGCCTATGAAGAAGATGACAGCGAATTCCTGCGCGGATTGGGGGATCGCGACAGCACGCTGATGGCCGGTCTGGGTCTCGTTTATGAGGCGCCCTACGGACTGGAATTTGATCTAGGCTATGAACACGATGCTCTCGATCAGATCGGTGGTGGCACCGCGGTGATAAAGGCGTCGAGGGGATTCCAGTTTGGCAACCTGCGCCTCTCACCTGAGCTTGGCGTTAACTGGCTGAGCAGCAAACTGGCCAACCACGATTTTGGCGTGCCCACCTCGGCAGCCGTTGCCGGCAGACCGGCCTATGATGTGGGGAACACCGTGACGTTCGAGGTGGGCGTAGGTGCCTTCTACGAGCTGACTGAAAGCTGGCGCATCGTCATGAGCGTGGCCATGGAGGAGCTGGGCAGCGACATCACCGATAGCCCGATAGTTGAAGATGATGGGCTAATCAAAGGGTTTGGCGCGGTCACCTATTCCTTTTGAAGAGCCCGGCACCTCAGCGGCCCTTCCCATTCAACTTATTCAAGCGTGAATAACATGACTGAAAAATTGCCCGGAGACAGACGTACACAAGTGATCTCGGCAATCGCCGGTGGCTGGGTGGCAGACGCCGCCAGTCTGGGACTGCACTGGCTGTACAACAGCGATCGGATAGCCGAAGTCGGCGGCCGATACCCCGAATTTCTCCCGCCCCGGGCGGACTACTTCGAAGGTGTGTTCGGTTATTTCGCCCATGAAGGCAAAATTCCGGGTGACATCAGCCACTACGGCGCTGCAACGAAAGTGCTCACCGACAGCCTTCTCGCCAACAAAGGCGAGCTTAATATTCGCGATTATCAGCGCCGCTTTGTGAACCATTTCGGCCCTGGCGGAGGTTGGCAGGGCTTTATCGATAACCCCACCCGAGGCACCCTGAACAATCTGGTCGCCACCGAGCAAAAGGCCATCGAGCTGGCCTTCTCGTCAATCGAAACGGACCTGTCGGAAAAGCAGAAACGCATATTGGTGCAGAAGGTATTGCCCTACACCCGCAGGCTAAGCGGTGACCAGTTGGCGGCACCCGTTCGTGAAGCCATCAACCTCACCTATCAGGAATCCCGAATTCAGGAAGCGGGCGTGTTGCTGGCCGAAACCATCGATGGGCACTTGCAGCCAGACAGCGGCGCCGACGACATGCAATTACCCGCCGTGTCCAAGCTCCCTCCCCTGGTCGCCTGTTATCTCGGGCAACGTGATTTGATGGATTGCGTCGAAGCCGCTGTGCGGGTCACCAACAATAACGATGAAGCCGTCGCCTGGGCCCGCTGTACGGCCAGGCTTCTGGAAGAACTGTTTCTGGGCACTCCCCCTTCGGAAGCGATTGAAGCCGCCTCCGAACTGGCCCCGGACCCAAAGAACCTGGCTGCAGCCATCTCTGACACCGCTCTCAATCCGGTTAAAGCCGGAGACACGTTTGGCCGCACCTGCTATCTCCATGAGGCGATGCCAGTCTGCTTTCACATAATCAGTCAGGCTCAATCCTTTACCGAGGCGGTACGGGCAAATATCCATTGTGGCGGCGACTCGTGCGGTCGAGCCTGGATCATCGGGCCAGCCATGGCGGCGATACACGGGGTTGGGCATGAGAAGGGCGTCCCGCTAAGCTGGCTCGCACGAGTAACAGATGGCGCTGACCTGTTTGCTGACCTGGAAGCGCTGGTTTAGAGGCAGAACCCTCGTCAGGGAGTCATCAGCTCGTTGAAGAGGATGGCCCGATAGGTTCCCCACTTTCGTCCAGAAGCTGGTGGTCGTAAGCTGCCTGGAGGCCGGTTTCTTCCTCCAACTCCTCTTGGGGTTCCTGCTCTAGGTAGCGCGGATACAGAGGCGACAGGATTGCCACCAGAATGCCAGCGACGGAGAACATGGCAAATGCATCAGAGTAGCCGAATTCGTTCACCAGCAGACCAACGAGGGGCGAACCGGTAGCCTGACCTAGCGAAACAGCCATGAACGGCAGCACTGGCCCCATGGACAACCGGCCTGGCAACAGGCGGATACCCGTCATCAGATACAGCCCGGTCAGGCTCATATAGGCCAGACCAAAGACCAGCGCGGAGAATGCCGCGATTGCCAGATTGTCCGGACTGGCGGCGAGCAATGCCAGGCTCGCGGACAGCATCATCAACATCAACGCCTGGGTAATCGGCGGGTTGTTGCGATCAGCCAGGTCAGCCACCACCGCACCTCCAAGACCCGCAATACCAACCGCCAGCCACAGCCAACCGGTTGCATCGGACGCCAGGGCACCGAGGTTGACGACCAGGTCTGGCGCAAAAATCCAGTAAGCGGCGGAGACGAAGCCCATCATGAAGGCAAACAGTGAGAGCCGGAACAGGCGCCACCACTGCTGTGCGCTGACAGGGGGTGGCGGGGCGGCGTTCGCCGGCATAACACGGGAAACCGACGGGATGAAAAACCAGGTGGCAACCACTCCGATCACCGCTATGACAGCAAAGGACGCATACGCATAACGCCAGGCGCCGGCCAGGAAGATAATAGTCGGCACGGAAACAATCACGCCAATACTGGTGCCCGCGTTCATCACCGAGCTCACCCGCCCGTGCAGGGAGCGCTTCACCAGCGCCTGCATGGCAGCGGTCAGGGCCGGCATCATCAGGCCAGTGCAGATGCCACAGGCAACCACACCCACCCCAAGGGATACAGCACCAACCGCCTGGCTTATCAACGCCAGCCCAACGGTACCAAAGACACCAGACAGAAACGCCGTGTTGCGAGCGCCCAGACGATCAGCGGATAAGGGAGCAACGAGTGAGGCGAACACAAAACTGATCAGCGGCAGCGCGCCGATGATGCCGATTACGTCCGGCGTCAGTTCTAACTCGGCGCGGATCGGGGGAACGAACAAGCCGAAAGCAAAGCGCGCGAGCCCGTAACTGATCGCGATCAGTGCCGCCCCTAAGAGCGCAAACGCTGTGCTTGAAGGAAACTTCATGCGCCGTGCTCCATGCGTTCGCCAACTTTGTCAGCGTAGACATCAACGAGAGCACCAACAAGGATTGTGTCGAAAAAGACCAGGGCATTTTCGGGTAACGCGTATCAAACCGCCGCCTGCGGCGAGAACCGACCGTCCCAGGTCCGTTCCAACGCCTCAAACAGGCTGTCGGCGGTAAGCGCCAGCAAACCGATCAGGATCGCCCCCTGCAGCACGTAGGCGGTGTTGCCATTCACCAGCCCGGCAATCACCGGGTCACCCAGGGTACGCGCGCCGATGGTCGATCCGATGGCCGCGGTAGCAATGTTGATGGTTACCGAGGTTCGAATGCCGGCGAGGATTACCCGGCCCGCCAAAGGTAGCTCGACCTGCATCAGCACCTGTGCCGGGGACATGCCCATCCCCAGCGCGGACTCCCGTACCGACGGATCGATACCCTCCAGGCCCGCCAGAGTATTGCGCAGAATGGGCAGCAGGCCATACAGGATCAACGCAAAGAGAATTGGCGCTTCGCCGAATCCTAGGACCGGCACCGCCAGCGCAAGCACCGCTACCGGAGGGAATGTCTGGCCGATAGACGCCACCTGACTGACCAGCGGCAGGAAATCGCGGCCCGATGGGCGGGTTGCAAAAATCCCGCCGGCAACCGCCGCGATTGTGCCTATAGCCGCAGAAACGACAACCAGCAGCAGATGATGCTGTAACAGGAACAGAAAGCTTTCCCGGTCGTAAATGACCCGCTGCTTGTCCGGCTGCACCCACTGAAACAACGGCTCCAGTACTGGCATGCCGGCGCTCAACCCGCACAGGAGAAAGGCCAGCAATACGGGAGGCAACCATACGCGCATCAGGCACCTTCCTGAATAAGACGTTCGCGGGTAATCACGCCAGTCTCCTGCCCTCGTGCGTTGAACACGGCCACCTCACTCAGATCCTTCCAGAGCATTACAGATAACGCCAGGCGCAAGCTGTCCTCTTCCTTGAGCGCGTTCGCACCGGGTTCCGACCGCTTTGGATCCGAATGAGGCGTCATCAGATCCCGTACTGCTCGCAGACTCATCAACTTCAGGCCGCGATCCTGCTTGCCGACCAGATTTTCAACAAAGTCAGACGCGGGGCGCCGAAGGATACTTTCAGGCGTGTCATGCTGGATAATGCGGCCCTGATCCATAACAGCAATACGCGTGGCCAGTTTCAGGGCCTCATCAATATCGTGGGTCACGAAAACGGTGGTTTTGCGGACCTGTTTCTGGATACGCAGCATCTCCAGCTGAAGGTTCTCCCGGGTGATCGCATCCAGCGCACCAAAAGGTTCATCCATCAGCAGGATGTTGGGATCCGCCGCCAGTGCCCGGGCGACACCCACCCTCTGCGCCTGGCCCCCGGACAGTTGTTGGGGGTATTTACTGGCGTGGGTGGCCGGATCGAGCTCCAGCAAGGTCATCAGCTCGTGGACCCGCGCGTCGATCCGTTCCCCGGGCCACTTTAATAACCGGGGCACCATCGCGATATTGCGGGCCACGGTCCAGTGCGGGAACAGCCCCGTCCCCTGGATGACGTACCCCATGTTCAGCCGCAACTGTTCCGGATTCATGGTGGTGATGCTCTCACCATCCACCAGAATCTCGCCGGCACTGTGAGGCAACAATCGGTTGATCATGCGCAGTGTGGTGGACTTGCCACAGCCGGAGCTGCCCACCAGCACGCAGACCTCACCGGTTTCGATGGTCAGGTTGATGTTGTCCACGGCGACGGTTTCACCGAAGCGCCGGGTGACATTTTTCAGTTCGATCATCCGAACACATCCTTTTCCATATCAGGCCGTCGTCGGGGTCGGCTTGAGGCTGGCCGCCAGCATCGTGAGTAACGCATCGGCCAGCAGAGCGAGCGCTATCGTGGGTAAGGCACCGAGCAATACCAGATCCATCGCCGCCTGCCCCAGCCCCTGGAAGATAAAACCGCCAAAGCCTCCGGCGCCGATCAGAGCAGCCACTGCGGTCAGGCCGATCGCCTGAATCGTGGTGATCCGCACACCCTCGATGATAACCGGCAACGCCAAGGGTAACTTGAGCTGGAAAAACAGCTGACGCTCGTTCATGCCCATCCCCCGGCCGGCATCGGCCAGATTCTCGGGGACTTCCGTGAGGGCGACAAAGGTATTGCGCACCATGGGCAGCAGACTGTAGGCAACCAGCGCCAGCAATGCCGGCGCCCAGCCGATGCCACGAATGCCCAGCTCCTGCAGAAATGGGAACGCAGACGCCAGGGCACTGAGAGGTGCAATCAGTAAACCAAAAACCGCAAGGCTGGGAATGGTTTGCAGAAAACTGACGGCGCCGAGAATGGGCCGCTGCCAGGCGGGGCTGCGGATCATCTTGAAAGCCAGCAAGAAAGCCAGACCCGCACTGATGGTCACCGCGCCAAGGGCCAGCGCCAGGTGGGTCCAGAGTGCCTGCTCAAACTTGTCGGGTTGGGCGCTGAATTCCCGAACCAGAGACAGACTCTCCAGGCCATCGCCGCGTAACAGTACCAGCCAGCTTCCTGAGATAAACACCAGGAGCATGAGCTGCAGTCCTCGCCGGGTGCTAAGCCGCCCGAGGATTTCGATCAACATCAGAGAAAGCAGGAACAACAGGCACCAGAATCCCGCCCCGATCGAAGAACGCGCGTAAGGTGAGCCTTCCGGAAGATGCCGGGTGGCAAAGACTTGCAATAACAGGGGCAACATTGAAAGAGCAAGCCCGACCAGGCCCAGCAGGAGCCGGTAACGGCTACGCAATGGCATGACGGACAGCAGAACCGACGCCGACAGGACCAGCGAAACCAGCCCGGCGCCGATCCCCCCTACCGCTGACAGCAGGCTGTGACCAGTCCCCGGGACGATTCGGTTTGGCTGAATGGTGCCCAGGTCAAGAACCCACACCAGTATCAGGGCGAGCACCCCGAGCACCGGAATGACGCGATTCGAGCCCATCCTGATCGAAATTCTGGGGGTAGCTGGCAAACCTCAGTCCCGGTTCAGGGAGTCCAGGTAATCCCGGGCCACCTTGTCGGCCGGCGCACCGTTCACCGCCACCTGTCCGTTCAGGCGCTGGAGGGTTTCCAGATCCAGGGATTCAAAGATGGGCTCAAGTACCTCACGGATCTTCGGGTACGTCTCCAGCACTTCAGCGCGTACGATTGGCGCAGGCTGATAGACCGGTTGAACCCCCAGGGTATCTTCCATCACCTTCAGATCAAGCGCATTAAGGCCGCCATCGGTGCCGTAGGTCATAGCGCCGTTCACGTCGTTGTCATTCAGCGCAGCAGCCCTGAGCGTCGCCGCGGTGTTGCCGCCGGAGAGGATGAGCAACTGGTCAGACTCCAGGTTAAAACCGTAAGCCTCCTGGAAAGCCGGCAGAGCACTGGCTGATTCGACAAACTCGGCACTGGCAGCAAACTTGAACGCACCGCCGTCATTGATATAGTTCGCGAGATCTTCCAGCGTCTGCAAGCCATTATCCCGTGCCAAATCTCCACGCACACTCATGGCCCAGGTGTTGTTGGCCTCAGCCGGTTTCAGCCAGATGATGTTGTGCGCTTTCTTGTCGAGGCTGGCCGCCTGCTCATAAGCCTGGTCTGGATCCCTCCAGAAATCCCGATCGGCCTGATCGTGGAAAAAGGCTGCATTACCGGTGTATTCCGGATAGAGGTCTATTTCGCCAGCCTTGATGGCATTACGCACAATGTTGGTTGCCCCCAGCTGGAGGCGGTTCTCGACCGGAATACCGGCCTCTTCCAGGGATTGGAGCACCATCTGGCCCAGCACGGCACCTTCGGTATCGATCTTGGACGACACCACCACCGGATCAGCGGCCATTGCCGGCCCGACAGTGAGCATAAAAACGAATGCCGCTGCGCGGCGCAATCGGAAAATAGGAAGCACGGCCATTCCTCTTGGTCGTTGGCGTATGTTTCTGTTTTTACTCATTCGGCTGATGGTAAGTTGCCTCCCAGCATGTTCTCGACCACTGCCGCATTGTAGAAGGTTTCAACCGTCTGGATTTTGTCGTTCCGGACCCGGAACCAGACCGCGAGCCGAACATCCCCAATCGGCTCGAAGTGGGTCCGGTAATCCAGAATCGCGAACACATGCTCTCCGTCAGCACTGAGCTGACGGATGATCAGGTCTTTCTGGATAGCGGCCATACCGAACTGGTAGGCCAGCATGTCATCCGGGCTAAGGAAACGCATATTCGGGCCCACGTATTCGAAGCCGTCAGCAGCCAGCAAGGCCTTTGCGTCATCAAAACGCTGGTCATTAATCCCCGCAATGAACTGCGCCACGATGTCTTTAGGCTGCATCAATCAACTCCATTGCAAGGCCGGGGACTATCCTCAATACCCCAGCCCCACACTCAATCATTCCACCGTGATAGTGATCTGCTCAGAGACAACCGGATCACTGTGCGGCACATGCGCATAATTGCCCAGCAACAACTGCAAGGTATGTTCACCGGGCGGCAGCGTAAGCTCGGTCTCTGTTTGTCCACCACCGAAATGCTTGATTTGATCGGTGGCTGGAAGCGGCTGGCTCAAATCAGACGGTACCTCAGTATCAATCAACAAATGGTGGTGTCCGGTACCCTCTTTCTCGACACCCGCAGGCGCGACGTCCATATTCCGTAGGCCAAACACGACCTTGAAGGTTCCCCCGACCGTCGCACCATCGCTTGGCTCAACGAAATACACTTCGGCATTTGCAGGGGCTTCTGAAGTCATGCTCTCAGCGAACGCATTGACTGGCGCGAACACCAAAGCTGAAAACAAAACGATTGCGATCCTTTTCATTTCACGTCCTCCTCTACATTCGTCAAATGTCAGTATAGTGAGGAAATGAGGGATCGTTACCCGACCCTTCCCGCCAGGTTCCCACGCTACTCTCCGTGTATAAAATCAATCTGTTCCGGATTGCCGGTTTTCCTTGGTTGCCGAGGACGGTGGGGAGCTTTGCTTTCCCGGCCAGCGAGAGCTATATACTTCTATGAGACTGCCTGGGGTTGTCTCAGGTTAGTCGTGCCCCATTCAGGAGGGCATATCATGAAAACCGCAATCCCCTGGACGATTGCTGCCTTGGCAGCAATCGTCCCAGTCGCCCCAGTGACGGCCGAAATCCTGGCAGTCATGAATTACGAGAGTAAGCCCGCCGACCAACTCAAGAGCCTCAAGTTATCTGGTGAAACAGCTCGACGCGAGGGCCTGGCGATCGTCGATGTCGATCCGGAGAGTCCGAATTTCGGAAAAATCGTATCGGATATTCCAATCGACCCGGCAACAGTCGCACACCACATCTTCTACGACCGAACGATGAGCAAGGCCTACATCACCGGTCTGCAACAGCCTGCGCTTCAGGTTCTTGATCTCACGAAGAATCCCTATCGCCTCTCCACGATTGAAACGCCGCCATGCAACGTGGCCGAGGACGTGATTCTGGACGAAGCGAACGAGCGCTGGTATCTGACCTGCATGGGCTCTGGCAAGGTGATCGTCGGTGACGTTGCGAGCGACGAAGTGGTGGGCGAGATTGATCTGCCGGGTACCTACCCGCACGGCCTAGCCGTCAATACTGCGATCGATCGCATACTGGTCACCTCGACCATCACGCCGGATCTGACCAGCCCGGACGAGTTCGTCTCGGTGGTGCGTGCCTCTGACCTCAAGCCGCTTGGCAAAATCAAGATGACGGATGCCGAGTCGCCGTCCAAGGTCGCGCCCGTCGAGGTGTTCTTCGTGCCAGGTGCCGAGCCGGCGACAGCGATCGTGACCAACATGTTCGGTCATACGCTCGAGGCGCTGGTCTGGGACACGGACTCGCAGGAGTTCGGTCGGGAGACGATCTTCAACTTCGCAGAGCATGGTGCCACTGTGCCGCTTGAGATCTACTTCAACGACGACAAGAACCCTGATCGTATGTACGTGACGACGGCCATGAAACCGGGTCACCTGCATATCTTCGACATCTCGGAAGGCCCGACCAAACCGAAGTTGCTGAAGCAGGTCGCCACGGCCGACGGTGCACACCACGTCGGATTCACGCCTGACTTCCGGTACGGATTCGTCCAGAACTCGTTCATCAACCTGCCGGATATGAGTGACGGCTCGGTCTCGGTGGTGGATCTTGAGCGCGGCGAGGTAGTCGCCTCCATGGACACCCTCAAGAATGCCGGGTTTAATCCGAACTCGCTCACGCTATTGCCGGAGTGGAACCACCTGGCCGGACACTAGGCGAATGCCGCGGCGCCGGATCGACAGCGCCGCGGCAACTCTTCCGGAGGTGGCGATGTATCTGAAGAAACTTGCGGTCGCAATGACAGGCATCCTCCTCCTTTTTGCGTCGACAGGGATCGGCTGGGCGCATGAAACAACCGACCATCAGCCGATTGAAAAGGGGCTCAAGACCGTACCCGAGCCTGCCGGCAAGACCACAGATAGCGGAGTGACCGTGATTGAGCGCACACTCGGGAAGGGGCCGGTCGGCACCATTGTGGTCCGCCAGGGCGCGACCGTCCGGCTGGTCCTGCACGCGCCGGTTGGCGTTGAACTGCACCTTCACGGATACGATCTGTCAGGAGTCGTGGACGGCGAGGCGCCGGTTGTCATGAGCTTTCGCGCCAATCATACGGGCCGCTTCCCAATTGAGGCGCACGGGATGCAAGACCTTCTGGGCCGCACCGACAGCGCACTCGCCTACCTTGAGGTTCGGCCTGAGTGACACGCTGGCAGGTGGCGGTGGCTACGACGGCGGTTCTGGCAGCGTCGCAGGTCAACGCTCATGCGTTTGGCGCCCGTTACGATCTGCCGCTGCCACTCAGCCTGTATCTTGCCGCAGCGGGGATGGCAGTGGCGGCGTCGTTTCTCGGCGCACTACTCTTTCTCCGTACCGGGCTGTCACGCCCAATGCATCTGGACATTCCGATCCCCGCCAAAGCTGGCCGCGCGCTTTCCACGGTGCTGGGCATTGTCGGCCTGCTGGTGCTCGCCGTCCTGCTCGGTGCAGCGTTCTTCGGACCGCAGGAGGCCATGCGCAATTTCGCGACTGTCTGGGTCTGGGTGATCTGGTGGGTAGGATTCGTGCTGTTCTCAGCCCTGGTGGTCTGTCTCTGGCCGCAGATCGACCCTTTTCGAAGACTGGCGGCATTCTCGACATGGGCGGTCGGTCGGCCGTGGCAGAGCAGTTCGGCCAATCTTCCGTGGGCCGCCGGCTTGATGGCGCCAGCAGGGCTGCTGGCGATCGCCTGGATTGAGCTGGTATCGGACTGGTCGGAAGATCCGCACACGGTGGGCCTGCTCGTGATGACCTATCTCGTGGTCGCGCTTCTCGGCGGGCTCGCCTTCGGGCAACAGTGGTTCCGTGTCGCAGACCCCCTGAGCCGCATTTTCGCGGTGCTTGGCCGGGTCGCGCCGCTGTCGGTGGCCAGCGGCACTGCAGTGCGCGTGCGTCCACCGGGCGAGGGCCTGCTCAGCAGGTCAGCGCCGGTTGGCGGCGAAGTGGCGCTGGTCACGGGGCTCATCGGGATTGTGCTCTTCGATGGCCTGTCCGAGACCCCCGTCTGGGCCGGCGTGTTGGATTTCGTGAGCAACTCGCCGTTCCTGCGAGCGCCGCTGCTGTGGCTGCGCGGTCAGGGCGCAGATTTGATTCAGGTCATTCGCACCATTGGCCTCCTGGCGACCATTGCCGCCTTCTACAGCGCCTACTGGCTTTTGATCGTGCTGATGCGGGCGCTGGCCGGCGGCACACTCACGATCGGTCAGCTCGCGCGAGCCTTCGTCGGTACGCTCCTGCCCATCGCAGTCGCCTACCATCTCTCGCACTATGTCTCATACCTGCTGATCGCCGGCCAGCTAATCTTCCCCGCCGCGTCGGATCCGTTCGGCCTGGGCTGGGACCTCTTCGGTACGCGGAACTGGTCCATCGACATCAGCGTCATCGGAACCAGACACATCTGGTGGGTAGCCTTCACGGCACTGATCGCGGGGCACGCGCTTTCCGTTCTGGTCGCACACCGGCGCGCACTTCAGCTCTTCAAAGACGCGCGGCGCGCCGCGCTCACGCAGGTCCCGATGACGATTGGCATGGTCGGACTGACTGTGCTGAGCCTGTGGATCCTTTCACAGCCAATCACGGAGTGACTGGAATCTCCGTGCGCAGGTCAGGGGAAGCGCGTTGAGGGTCTGAACGCTCATAATGATCATACACTCCACTCCGGCCGCATACGGCAACGTCGGCTGGGGCGAAGTGTCAGGAGATGGATGTGCTCCTTAGAGTCTACTCTCTCAGTAAATCCCGGGGTCCAACCCTGCCACAATTACCATGGGATAACTGATACTCACTGCCATCAGCGGAGCAAGCGCCTTATCCCAGGCCTTTGCGTTCTGGTGGTTTTCAATATCTTGTCGTTCAGCGGTCAACCCTGGATGACGATGTTCCGCCCATACGCGTCCGCCAATACCTGCACTTAAGATCAGCAGGAAATAGCCCCATGCCTGCCACCAGTAGCCCTTCCCTACTGGCGTGCCAGCGCATAGTCGATCGCCGCGCACACTGCGATAGCCTGAGCGGCATTGCACTGCTCGGGGGTCGCACGAGGGCTGTCGGGATAGACCTCGGTGGTCGTCCTGTAGGGGGCTCTGGTGATACTGGCGCACAGGCCCAGGTGTGTGAGCGGGTACTGGATAACACCCCGAGCGACCACCGGTGAGCCGAAGATCTCGCCGTTGTCATCAGCCGGAGCGATATGAGTGACCTGCTCCACCGCCTCGATCAACGCCTGCTGGAATTCAGGCTGTGGGCTCTCGCTGTCATCAACCAGATAGAAACCGTCGGGAATCTCGCCGGGCTCGAACGACTTGCCGTCACGGGCGGCCAGCGCAGGGCGAAACTCGGTTTCGTCGGTATCGGTGGTCTCGTGCAGGTCGATATGCAGCAGTGCACGATCGGCGACGGGCGCCACCAGTCGCATGAGTGCCGCCGACTCCTCAGCCGGACTGTCAGCGCAGAATGAGCGGTTCGGGTCAACCGCGTTCGCGTTCCAGCGATGGATGCGCTCGTACGCCCAGGGGCTGACACAGGGTGCGACCAGCAGGTTGACGCGGCCCGCGTAATCCGCCGCATGCTGATCGACGAACTGCAGCGCGCCGTGTACACCGCTGGTTTCATAACCGTGTACCCCGCCCGTTATCAGCACGACAGGCAGATCGTCCCGCCAGTCAGGGCTGCGGATCGCCATCAGCGGATAGGTGTCGGTGCCATAGTTCAGACGACCATACTCTTCCACATCAAAGCCCGAGCGCAGGCGCTCAATCACGCTCAACACCTCGGACTCGTAGCTGCGTTGACGGGTCTGTCGTGACAACCACTCGGCACGTTCAACATCGCCCCAGGGCGTGCCGGGCGTACCGATTGGATAAGGGGCGGAAGCCGTGTTCATATCGATTATTTTCTCCAGTGATGGCGGATGCAGACGGGCATTCTAGCATCAATGCGGCGCTTTCCTCTTTGAACAGGCTCCATACCGCCACAGTTAAGTATTCTTGGGCTGGTGCCGGGCGCATCTTCCACTACTATCAAAGTAAGTTGGCGTTAGAGACGACGTTACCGTGGGACTGTCGATCAATAAAACGGAATTCTCGGCGGATGAGTTTGAGCGTTTTGCTGCCAAGGTCCGGACGGACCTTAAAGCGCTCACTCGTCTTCTGAACCGGCCCGGCTTTGGCGAGGGCCAGAGTTCCATTGGTGCCGAGGTCGAGTTCTACATCGTAAATCCGGACCTGTGCGTTCAACCCATCAACACGGAGATCGCCGCCAGGGTTCAGGACCCCCAACTGACCGTTGAGCTCAACCGCTTCAACCTGGAATACAACCTCAGCCCCCAGGCTTTCAAGGGAGCCCCGTTTGCCAGAACAGAGCAGGAGCTGCTCGCTGCCATCAGAAAAATCAACCAGCACGCGGCACCACTGAATGGGGAACTGGTTCCGATCGGCATTCTGCCCACACTACGCCAGTCCGATATCAGCGCGGAGGTGATGACAGACGAGCCCCGCTACCATGCCCTGTCCAAAGCACTGCTTGAACAACGAGGTGAGCCATTCAGCATCCACATCGGTGGCAATGATGTCATAGATCTGGAGGCCGACGATGTCACCATGGAGGGCGCCAACACTTCGTTCCAGCTGCACTGGCGCGTCCCTGCCCATCGTTTTGCTGATTATTTCAATGCGGTCCAACTGGTCACGCCGATTGTCCTGGCTCTGGCCAGCAATTCGCCCAGCCTGTTTGGCCACCACCTCTGGGATGAAACCCGCATTGCCCTGTTCAAGCAATCCATCGACAGCCGATCCCCTAACTATAAAACCTGGCGCCATCCTCCTAGGGTCTATTACGGGAATGGCTGGGTACGCAGCGCCTGGGAACTGTTTGCGGCCTCCGCATCACTGTATCCCCCCATCATTCCACTGATGTCGGAGGAAGACCCCATGGCCGTGATTGACCGTGGGGAGGTGCCGAAACTGGCCGAGATGCGACTGCACCAGGGCACCACATGGCCCTGGAACCGGGCCATCTTTGATCACGCAGACGGCGGTCATCTGCGCATCGAGATTCGCTCGATGCCGGCAGGGCCGACTGCCGTTGATATGTGTGCGAACGGACTGTTCGTGATCGGGGCTGCGCTCGCCGTGCTTGATGACATCCGCCACCTGACGTCGATACTCCCCTTCCATTACACCGAACACAATTTCTACCGCGCAGCCAAATATGGCATCGACGCAGAGATCATCTGGCCGCACAAGGATCAGGTTCAGTTGCAGGATATGCCCCTCTTGACCGTGGCCCGTGAGCTACTGCCGCGCGCCCGGGAAGCATTGAAAAAAACAGCCGTGGACGAGACGGAAATTCAACGCCTGCTGGGAATCATCGAAGGCCGCATTGAAAACAACGTGTCGGGCGCCCGGTGGCAGCGACACATCACCGAGTCTTTTCTGAGGTCCCTGAGCCCCGACGAGGCGTTCCGGAGTATGCTGTCTCTTTACATGGCCAACCAGAAGAAAAACATGCCGGTGCATGAATGGACACTGTCACCGTGAGCAAATCGAACGTATTTGATTATCTGAATGACCCTTCCCCCCGGACGCTGGGGCGTTCACCGCTAGAGTGGCTGGACCGGCTGCACAAGCCCACGGTTATTCATGTTGCCGGTCGCGATCGCTCCCGTACACGGGCCATGGCAACCCTTATTCACGGCAATGAGCCTTCGGGTCTGTTCGCCCTTCACCAGTGGCTACTGGAGCAGCACACGCCCGAGGTCAACATGCTGTTTCTGCTCGGAGGCGTCTATCCCGCAAAAATCCCACCTGCGCTTTCATTTCGCCAGCTGCCAGAAGGACGCGACCTCAACCGGTGCTTCAAAGAACCCTTCGAGGGAGAGGAAGGTGCCATCGCACAAGCCATGCTGGCAGAGCTTGGCAAGGCGCAACCTGAATGCCTGCTGGACATGCACAACACCTCAGGCACTGGCCCGGCCTTCGCTGTGAGCATCACCAATGACGCCGCACACCAGGCGCTGACCTCGCTCTACACCGATCGCCTCATAATGACGGACCTACGTCTGGGTGCGCTGATGGAATATTCTGAACAGGAGGTACCGACGGTGACCATCGAGTGTGGTGGAGCCCAGGATGATCACGCTCATCAACTGGCGTACGAGGGGCTGGTTCGGTATGCCTCAAGACCAGACGTATTGTCGCTGGAAAAGGCGGAGTGGAACGTCTCCGTACTGCGAAATCCGATTCGGGTGGAGCTGGCGCCCGAAGCGACCGTTGAATACCGCCTTGAGCCCAGCGGGCAGGCTGACCTCACGTTTCCGCCGGACATCGAACACCGCAATTTTGGGGTTGTTTCCCCTGATGAGCCGCTGGGATGGGTTGGAGAAAAAGGCCTTGGCATACTGACAGCGATCAGCCACAACCGGACCGAGAACATGGAGCAGGTTCTTCAAGTCAGGGATGGGCAGATCTACCCGGCCCAGGCCATCAAAGCCTTCATGATCACCACCAACCCGGTTATTGCGAAGAGTGATTGCCTGTTCTATGCGGTCAAGGCAACGGGCGAACCTATTTTTTAACGGTATATTGCCCGCTCTCTCGCATCTCTTTCTCGGTCGGGATCTTCCTGGCTTTCTGTGGCTGAAACGGCATCCAGATAGTCGGCTGGAACCCCTGTTTCTTCCGCACCGCGTATAACGTGATGCAAATACCAGGAGTAAGGCAGCAAGGATGGGTCTGTATCGGTTGCACAGTAGGTAAAAGCTTGGAGGCAATTCCCCTGCACATCCGTTACCCTAACCCGCTTTTCCTCATAGCCGAAGCCCAATCCCTCGGCCCTGTCTAGCGGGCCTTTCTCGAAAGCCGATATTTCGAACAGTGCACCAATGACGTAGTCATCGCTATTTCCAGTGAACAGCGCGTCGCATTTTGCAGATCCGTCTTTTCTACTCCACTTATGAAACCGGAGAGAGTGCTCAACAAGCACGAACCTACCGACTCGCTCAGCACTGGGAACCCTCTCTTTCAATCTTGGGAGGGACATGTTTGATCCGTAAGCAAAATACTTCACCGTGTCTCCAATCAGTTAACGGTGCCTTCGCTCCTCAACAGTCTTCGCGCAACCATGCCAGCACATATCGCAAACCGAATCGCCCCGGGAGAGAGTATGTGGACGACTGTAATGCCCATGCCGACCATCGCTGGCGAGGACATCAGCACCCGGCCAATCATAGAGACACCAGGACTGAAAGAAAGCATCGAGCTCGCCTTGGTCGCCATTCAATTCAATCACACGACGAACAAAGGTTTGCGGTGGGCAGTGGGACCAGTGCGTATAGGTATTAGGTCCTTCGGTCCAGGCTTTTACTTCATACCCCGGGGCACCGGGCGCACTGAAAGGAAAAACCATGAGCGCCCGGAGTGTCCTCTCGATGCGTGTTGCCGGGTCGCGGCTAGTGACACGAAAAGGAAGGGATACGGCCGTTAGCATCCAGTTATAAACTTTCCAGCCTAAATCGCCCACCAGTGTCTTGGCGTACTCCAAAGGCACTCCACGCGCTATCATCTCTTGGAAGGCTGCGGTCGTGATTACCGCCAGAAATACAGTTTGACGATTACCGTAGGTTGGCAAATTGTCGAGCTCTGCAATGGGCATCAACGAGTCAGACCGAGCCCATGTTTGCTTGAGATACTCCTTAATGTCAGATTCAAGCCACCTTCCCTTTTGCGGCTCTTCGAGATCAAGGAGTCGCCCCTTCAGAACCTGACGGGCGGATCGACGAAAAACCGGCCTGTAGAATATTTTACAGACAGCTATAAACGTTCGGTTCGATGAGCTCATTTTCTCGTCTTGGAGTGACATGACCACCTTGCCCGCTGCTCATTCGTCTAGTTCGACTCGCGGATCAGAAGGAAGTTTCGATCTGTATCTCTTAGCAATACTGCCAACAACGCATTCTTATATTTTTCTCGTTCTTCCTGCTGAATGAGCCGACTCCTTCTGGACAAGCGCATTGTCAATCGTTCTACATGGCGTAAAAAGCAGCTGCAGCCAGGTTCAACGCCATCATTACGAAATCCGTGATGAAGATAAAAAGCATCATGCCTTTAATCTGCCATGCCCCACCACCACTCCGATTCTGAATGGCAATCGGCACATTAAAAACAAACTGTGATCCATGAGCGACAGCGAAGACCAACAGTAAGATCGACCTTTGAGCGTCGCCCGGAAACTGGTCCAGGTTGGTTAACAACAGAATATTGAAGACAGCAAAAGCGAAATTAAAACCACCGAGAAATCTGCCCGACTCCGCCAGAATATCGAAGACGGGTGTATCCCTGTGTTCCCTGGGCACCATGATTTTCGCAAATACCCTGTGGCGAATTGAGAAGGCATGAAAGCCCATTGCAAACCAGAGGGTGTTAACCAACAGAATAATTTCCAGCATGACTGTGTTTCCCTACCGTGTTTTCTTGCGATTGCCTGTATTGATGCCTATCCCGATGCCCGGCTTGCGGTGTTGCGCAACCTCAGCTGGATGTCCTCCACGTCGCGTCGCACCGGCCGGAACTCGTTTACTGGATGCTCTGCCGGGTAACCGATAGAGACCCCGCACAGCAACTTGTAGTCTGCCTCTATCTGAAAGCGTTCGCGAATGGGACTGCCCCAGATGGCGAGGGCAGCCTGGGTGCAGGTACCCAAGCCTTCGTCCACGGCTGCCAGCATCAACGATTGCAGGAAAATCCCCGCATCCAGGGCGCTGTAACGGCCCAGCTTGTCGTGCACATAGACAAAAATCACCGTGGGAGCACCGAAGAACTCAAAGTTGCGCCGCATCTGGCGGTCCCGCGCCGCATAATCCTCCCGGTCAATGCCGAGGGTTTCATACAGGCCCATGCCACACTCGAATTTGCGTTGGTGCAACTCCCCGGGATACTTCACATTCGGGTTGTAGTCGCCGTCCGGTAACACCTTACCGGTCGCGCCATGCCAGAGCTTCAGGGGCAAAGGCATGCGGCTGACCCTGTTAGCCCGGTCAAAACGTTCACACAGTTCGTCGCTGATGGCCCGGCGCACGGAGCCGCTGGCCACGGCCAGGCGGTAGGGCTGCGCATTGGAGCTGCTGGGCGCTTTCAGAGCCTGCTTCAGGACCCGGCCCATTACGCCTGAAGGAATCGGAATACTCTGGAAGTGCCGAATGCTACGGCGATGGTTCAAGGCATTGATCAGTTCCATGGGGCCTCTCTCCGGCTGACTCATCGGGTCACCGAGTGAACTCGGACTGTGAGCGAGCAGTATAGAAATCCCACTGGTAGCAATAAACAGTACTTCAGGCAATATACTGTTGCGAAATAGGCAACAATAAGGAATCCCATGTCAGCCGTTACAGAGCAAGCGTTGTTCCTGACCCTCGTGGAGGCGGGGAGCTTCAGAGGCGCGGCCGATCAACTGAAAGTGAGCACGTCGGCGGTCAGCCGCCAACTCAAGCAGACTGAACAGGCCCTGGGCGTTCGACTGCTCAATCGCACCACCCGCTCTCTGTCCCTGACCCAGGCTGGCCGGGTTTACCTTGATTCCTGCCGGCGGATTGAAGAGGAAAAACGAACCACCCAGCGCATGCTGCAAAACCTTACCGCCAAGCCCGTTGGGCGACTAAGAATCACTGCGACGCCCGCTTTTGCAAACGCCCAGCTCCTGCCCGCACTGGCCGACTTCTCGCAACATTACCCGGACATCCAGTTCGACCTGACCCTCAGCGACCGGCACGAAGATCTGGTCGAATCCGATCTGGATCTCGCCATACGTATCGGGGATCTCAAGGATTCGCGCCTGAAATCACGACGGTTACTCGCTTCCCGCCTCGTGCTGTGCGCTGCACCGGGTTACCTGCGCGAACGCGGATACCCGCAATCGCTGGAGGAGTTGGGCCGGCACCAAATTATTTACAGCAGCCATTTGCCCGACATCGAAAAGCGCCATATGAATAGGCTGCCAACCCCGGAGGTGCCCGAATCCCACAAAGTGCTGGTGGTGAACGACGTGCTATCCATTTACCAGGCGGCCAAGCTGGGCATGGGCGTTACCCTGTTACCGGATTACCTGATCAGCAAGGACCTGGCGAACGGCGTTCTGGAAGAGCTGTTCCCGGACCAGGTCCGGCCGCCGCACGAGGTGTTCGTCCTCTTTCAGGGAACTGACTTCATGCCCCATAAACTGCGAGTGTTTATCGATTTCCTGGCGACACGTTTCGCGCAGGTTACGAAGGGCAGTATTTGAAGAATTGACCTTCATCACCCCTGAAAACGTCACCGGCATTAATGATAACGGGCTGCTTCCGGGAAGCCGGCTATACCTGACAGGGCATGATGACCGGTCGCTTACCCTGTGCCGATGATTTCGATGATTTCGAACAAATCTCACGTTTCCGAAGCAAGTGTCGTGTTTTAATGGCGCGATTACCGAACGGAACATTCACTACGGTCAGGGAAAGATGCCATGAGTTTTGCCAATTTACGGGCTGTTGCCACAGATCTGTCGGCGTTGATGCTGACGTCATTACTGCTGACGGGCTGCATGCCCGGAACCATCCCGACTGCCGTTGGTACGGGGGTTGTGTACGAACAGAAGCAGAAGTACGAGCACCAGCATGAGGTGGAGCGCGCCGTTGACCGTTATATTGCTGACCATGCCGACTCGCCCTGCACCCAGGGTGAGGACCGGGTTCTCGAACCCGCGGTGGAGATTCTCAAGAACTACCGGGTCAGTGGTTACGATGAAGTGATGGACCGGCTTGGTGCCATTTACCAGGATGAGTCCCAGGAAGAGGGTGTCCGTGCCGCGGCGCTCTATAACATGGCGGTTCTGAACTCCCGAAAGCTGGAGCCAAACAAGGCTCTGGCGCGGGAATATTTCAAACGACTCTATGTCGAATTTCCCAATCATTACCGCTGTATTTTCGACGAATCAGAGTGGCGGGATAACATGATTGAGGAGCAGTTGCTGACGCCGGGCGAGACCGTTGAGTCGTTTCTCGAGGATGCAAGAAAAGACGCCCAGAAACGCCAGGCCCCGATCGAATAGGCCGCGCAGCGGTGGACACGTGTCCGGCAACAGCGGCCGGTTCAGGAAGTCGCCGCCACCACCGAAATTTCTACCAGCAACTCCGGAGACGCCATCTGCGCCTGCACACAGGCCCTTGCTGGAGCTTCGCCTTCAGGCACCCAGTTATCCCAAACCTCGTTTAAGGCCTGGAAGTCAGCCATATCAGCAAGGTAGATCGTTGCTGACAGAATTTTGTCGCGACCGGAACCGATGCTCTCCAGCAACTCGTCCACTTTCTCCAGCATCCCGGTTACCTGGGTATGAATGTCACCGTTCCTGTCCTTGGCAACCTGACCGCAAAGGTAAGCGGTGCCATTGTGTTTCACGATCTTGCTCATGCGGTTATTGGTGGAAATACGCTCAATAGTCATTGCTGTCGCCTGATTGGGAAATGGGATGAATGCAAGTTTTTTACGCTCACCAGCTTCTCACAGATAGTGCCACGCTGTGGAGCCACGGTTACGAACTGCCCGAGCGGGTGCAGATGACATTTGTCTCGAAAGTCCCGTGCATTGGGTTGTTAGTGCTCATGACTTCCTGCTACGACTCAGTAAAAACAAAGCAGCTCCTGCTACCCCTATTTCAAGGGCTAAATAGACGTACATGATTGGATTCTCTGATCCGTCGATAACGAGCCCTACGACACGGCCACAAGCCATGCCGAGCATTAGAAATACAATGGCAGCTAACCCAAGTCGGATTGATTCTTGTTTTGAAGCGAGGGTGAATAGCACTATGCCAACTGCTATCGACATGCCACCGTATGTGGCTCTCATATCGGTTAATGCAGCCGCGGTTGTTGGGACAGCATTTGTAACCAAAAAAGAAAGCTGAGATGGCGCGAATACGAACCCCAGGCCGTACAAAGCAAAAATCGTGGCAGTGATATTTACTAGGAATTTGTTCATATTCATGTGCTGGATAAAGTCTCGCTTGTGAGCACGAACGCCAATGTTCAGCGGCCGGGTTGCGGAGCGCAACGTGTCAAACCGCTCCGGTGGAGGCCCTCTAGGGACGGAACGAACTGCCAATCAATCACTAGCTCTCCAATTTGCAACAGCCACATGATAGCCCGCACTATCCCGGACAGATAGCAGAGGAAACAGCACACGAAATTGCAGTACTGTTGGATCGGGTATTTTCAGCGACTGGATCTTTGTGGTGTGCGGGCCAACTATCATGATGAATATCGCTAAAGATCACCGGATAAAGCGAGGCACACTGTCGCATCGTATCCTGTGGGGCGGTTCCGCTATGACTAATTCCATTGAACGTGTGAGCCGGCGGCGACGACCCGTTAGCACACCTTTATTAAAAAAGCCGGCTTTTAGGCCGGCTTTCTGTTGAAGCAGTTGTGATTTACCGCGTTAGCAGGTTGCCGCAGTGTCCTCTTCGGCTTTGGCAGTGTTGCTGGCCCTTTTTTTGTCGCGCATCAGGAATCCCGCCATCCAGTTGGCGATCGCTATGGAGTCTGTCGCGGCCTCTGGTGTTGAAAGCCCTTCAAGCGCTTTGTCTGCGTCGGCTTCCGGAACGGATTGGCCGCGAAGGTGCTTCACCAGGCGGGTCTCAAAGGTTACATCGAATTCCGGATGCGCTTGGAACGTCAGTATCCGGTTGTCGTACTGGAGCACCGCGTACGGGCAGAAAGCCGATTCCGCAATCACTTCGGCTGCGTCCGGCTTTTCCAGTACCTGGTCCTGGTGCATCACGCTGAGCGTGAATTTCGTTGAACTCAGGTCCAGGCCCTCTACCTCTCTGGTCAGGGCGTATTCGTGCAGCCCCACTCCCCAACCGCCGGAATACTTGTGTACGTATGCATCGAAGGCATCGGCAATGATCTGGTGGCCAAAGCAGATGCCAAGCATCGGGCGGTCTGCCTGGTAAATGTCGCGGATCAGTACCTTGAGCTTTTGCATCCAGGGCAGGTTTTCATACACGTTGGACTTTGAGCCAGTCACAATCCAGCCGTCGCAATCGGTCGCGGATTCGGGAAACTCGCCGTCACGCACGTCAAAGTTGACGTAATCAAATTGCTGACCGGCCTGCTTGAACAAGCGTTGGAACATGTCGGCGAAGGAACCGAACTCGCCAATCAATGGATCCGGCGTGATGCCGGTGGCCAGAATGCCTATCTTCAAAGTCATCCGGATTCTCCAGTTCAAAGCGCCCGCCCCATCAGTTCAGGCGGTTAAGTGCCACACGAACTGATGCGTCGGACAGGTTGGTCGGATATTCAGTGATTCGTTTAGAGCAGCCCGAGGTAGGCCTCGTATTCCACGTCGGTGATCCGCTCGTTGAGCAGGCGTTGTTCCTGGCGCTTGGCAGCACTGTAGACGCGTTGGAACTCCTCGCCGAGATATTCCTTCAGGATCGGGCTGTTCGCAAAGGCATTGGTGGCGTCTTCCCACTTGTTGGGCAGAACCAATGATTCGTCGCTTTCCGCGTAGGCATCGCCTTCGATGGGAGCCGCAGGCTCCAGGCCGTTTTCAATGCCATACAGCGCGCCAGCCAGAACAGAAGCCAGTACCAGATACGGGTTGGCATCGGCGCCGGCGACACGGTGCTCAATACGGCGAGCGGCACATGGGCTTTCCGGTATCCGCAGGGCCACGGTTCGGTTTTCGTAGCCCCAGCAAGCGATGGTAGGCGCGTGGGCACCCGGCATGAAGCGGCGATAGGAATTCTGGTTGGGCGCCAGGGTCAGCATGGTGTCGGGCATGGTTTTCATCATCCCCGCGACCGCCTGTTTCATCAGATCACTGCCCTCTTCCGTGCCGTTATCAAACACATTCTGTCCGGATTCGTCGAGCAGGCTGAAGTGAACGTGGAAGCCGTTGCCGCTTTGTTCGGCGTACGGTTTGGCCATGAACGTGGCACCGTAGCCATGGCGGCGGGATACTCCGCGCACCAGCCGTTTGAACAGGATGGCCTGGTCGCCGGCCAGCAATGGGTCGTCGACATGGTTGAGGTTGATCTCGAACTGGCCGGGCCCCATTTCGGCAATGATGGTATCTGCTTCGATGCCCTGGGCGTCGCAGGCCTTGCGAATATCCGCGAAGAAGGCGTCAAACCCGTCCATCTCCTCCACTGCGTAACCTTCAGTGTTCGAAAGGCGGCGACCGTGGCCATTCGCGAGTACGGGGGGAATGGGGCGTTGGGTGGTTTCGGACTTGCCATCCATGAGGTAGAACTCAAGTTCGGTGGCCATCACCGGGCGCAAACCACGGGCCTTGAAGCGATCTACCACGCGCTTTAACACCTGGCGTGGGTCGGCTTCAAAAGCGGATCCGTCAGCGTTGAACATCATGGCCAGAATCTGGTGCCGGGGAATGTCTGACCAGGGCACCGGTAGTGGTGTTTCGGAGACCGGAAGGCACACACCATCGCTGTCCCCGGTTTCAAAGACCAGCCCGTTATCGAGCACGTCGGCCCCCCAGAAGTCGAAGCCGACCACGGATCGTGGCAATTTGATGCCCTCGCTCAAAACTTTTTTCAGAACGCCGGCAGGCATTCTTTTACCGCGTAAATTGCCGTTCAGGTCGGTGATAAAGAAATCGAATTCGGTGTTCTTGTTGACTGTCATACGTCTCTCTTTGGAACGCTGCCGTTTCTATGAGTGTCTGAACACTAAACGATCCCATGAGTAGTGTAACTATAACCCAGGGGGTATATGGGGTGATTAAAAGCATGGCGGCGAGCCGATATCCCCCGATAGGTATATCCCCAGTCTGGCCCGTTTTGTTAGAAAAGCCTTATCCGAGCCACAACTTAGTTCACCAGTCGGGCTCTTCATTGGAAGCCAGGGAAAACAAAATGCCACCAACAATGAAAACCCCACCGCAGGGAAACGGGGACGCCATTCGTGCCGTCGATGCGCAACACCACCTGCATCCGTTTACCGATTCAGGAAAACTTAACGCCAAGGGAGCCCGCGTGATCACTCGCGCCGAAGGGATCTATTTGTGGGACAGCGAGGGCCAGCGGCTGATCGACGGCATGTCCGGCTTGTGGTGCGTGAACCTCGGTTACGGCCGAAAAGAATTGATCGCTGCAGCTACGCAACAGATGGAAGTGCTGCCCTATTACAACACCTTCTTCCAGACCACCAATGCGCCTGCGGCCCGGTTAGCGCAGGCCATCGCGGATATCACTCCGGGCGATCTGAATCATGTCTTCTTTGCCAGTTCCGGCTCCGAGGCGGTGGATACTGTCATTCGGATGGTGCGCCATTACTGGACGCTCAAAGGCCAGCCACGTCGCAAGGCACTGATTGCCCGTGAGAATGCCTACCATGGCAGTACCGTGGCCGGGGCGAGTCTGGGCGGCATGGGGCCAATGCACAAGCAGGCAACGCCCCTGCTGCCAGATATTCACCGCATTCCTCAGCCCTACTGGTATGGCGAGGGCCGCGGTCTGTCTGAGGATGAATTTGGGCTGCTGTGCGCAAAGCCCCTGGAAGACAAAATACTGGAGATCGGCCCGGAAAATGTGGCGGCCTTTATCGGTGAACCGGTACAGGGTGCAGGAGGCGTGATCGTTCCACCCGCAACCTATTGGCCGGAAGTTCAGCGTATCTGTCGAAAATACGACATTTTGCTGGCTGCTGATGAGGTGATCTGCGGGTTTGGCCGCACCGGAAGCTGGTTTGGTTGTGAAACTTTTGGCTTCCAGCCGGATATTATGTCGATGGCGAAGGGGCTGTCATCCGGATACCTGCCGATATCAGCGGTGGCCGTCGGTGATCGCATTGCCAATGCGTTGATTAACGCCGGCGATGATTTCAACCACGGATTCACCTATTCCGGCCACCCGGTTGCCGCGGCGGTGGCGCTTGAAAATATCCGCCTGCTGCAGGAAGAACGTGTGGTCGATTACGTCGCCAACACCATAGCCCCTTACTTCCAGACCCGAATTCGAGAGCGCCTCGGTGATCATCCTCTATGCGGTCATATCGAAGGGGTTGGCCTCCTGGCGGGCATCGCGCTGGTGCGGGATCGGGCGTCCGGCACCTTGTTTGATTCGGAAATTGATGTTGGCACGATTTGCCGCGATCATTGCTTCCGCAATGGTTTGGTCATGCGTGCCTGTGGCAATCGGATGGTGTTCTGCCCGCCTTTAGTCATTACTCCTGCCGAAGTTGACGAGATGGTGGAAAAAGCGCGCGAATGCTTCGATTTGACCTACGATGATGTCAGGGCATTGATCCCTGATCAGGCCAAGGCCGGATAAGGCCCACACTTTGGGAGCCTGGCGTTTGCCGGGTTTCCCGAGCCACACAGACACAGGTTTGAACAGGTCGGACTGCAAACGCGTATGCGAGAACGAATCAGCCGTATCAATGCCAACGATAGCTGGCAAAAAAATGTCGCAGTGTTGATCGACCACCAACGCCTGCGCAGCTTTCCGGCAGCCCTCGAAGAGTTCCTCTCAACACTTTGTTTTTACGATACATTTATTATGGTGGCGTATAAAGCGTCCTTGCGCCCTATCCTCCTTCACCCGACGGCACCTGAAGAACAGAGCGACACCCTTCGGCTTTACATCAATCACGCTTATGTTATCGATCCCCTGTTTCATGCCATCGAGTCCGGCGTTGCACCAGGCGTGATTCGACTCGCCGACATCATGCCGGACTCGTTCAAGGAAACGGAATACTTTCAGACTTGCTACCAGGATTTTGGCTTGGTGGACGAAATCAACCTGATCATCCAGCTTGATGACGAGGTGACCTGCACGCTGACCCTTGGGCGTAAGGCGGCGCTCGATAGCATTCCACGAAGCGAACTGAACACGCTCAACGAGTTTTATCCGATTTTGAGCGCGCTGGTGCGCCAGTTCTGGCTTTCCCAATCACAGGAATATCTGCAATACGGCCGTTCCCACGGGCCAATGAAGCGGGCGCTAAGTACCTTTGCCAGCGGTGTGCTGACTCATCGGGAGCGGGAAATAACCGAGCTGATCTTGCGGGGCTATTCCTCCCAGGCCATCGCCGACCAACTGAAAATCAGTGTGGGGACAGTGAAAGTGCACCGAAAAAACATTCATAATCGGTTGAACACATCGACCCAGGCGGAAATTTTCACCCAATTCATCGCCCACCTGAACAGCCTGGACGACTACTAGGCTCTGTTTATTCGGGTACGGGCGCGTTCCCTGCGCCTGCCCTAGCCCAGCCCTTAAAGGCTGATCCAGACCGTTTTGAGATCTGTATACTTTTCAATCGAGTGAAGCGACTTGTCGCGGCCATTGCCGGAGGCTTTCACGCCGCCAAAAGGCATGGTGGAGTCACCGCCACCCCAGCCGTTCACCCAGACCATGCCGCTCTGGATCTGTTTACTCACCCGGTGCGCGCGAGACAGGTTGTTGGTCCAGACCGAAGCGCCCAAACCATAGCGGTTGTCGTTGGCCAGCGCGATAGCCTCGGCCTCGTCGTCGAATTCACACACCGCCAGTACCGGCCCGAAGATTTCCTCCTGAACGAAACGCATGCCATTCTTGGCGCCGTCGATGATGGTGGGCTCAACGTAGAAGCCTTTGCCTTCGATGTATTCCGGCATGCCGCCGGTAAGAACGGTGGCGCCATCGTCCATGGCGGATTTGATGTACCGTGCCACGGTGTCGAGTTGGGCTTTGTCGACGAGTGCGCCCATGCGGGTGTCGGGGTCCAGCGGATCGCCCCCCTTGTAGGCGGATGCCGCTTCCATTAATGCTTTCAGGAACTGGTCCTTGATGGAACGTTGCAGGTACAGCCGGGAGCAGGCAATGCAGATTTCACCCTGATTGGAGAATATCGAGGCAGCAGCGGTCTGTGCCGCCTTTTCGATGTCCCCGCAGTCATCAAACACCACCATCGGAGATTTCCCGCCGGCCTCAAGCCAGACCTTCTTCAGGTTCGACTGGCCAGCGTATTCCATCAGCATGCCACCAACCCGGCTGGAGCCGGTAAAGGCCAGCACATCCACGCCGTGATGCAGGGCAAGCGCCTTGCCGGCGGTGTGGCCGTAGCCCGGCAGAACGTTCAGCACGCCATCAGGGATGCCTGCCTCAGTGGCCAGTTCGGCCAGGCGCAGCACACTTAGTGGAGATTTTTCGGACGGTTTCAGAATGACCGAGTTGCCTGCTGCCAGGGCCGGCGCCAGTTTCCAGGTGGCCATCATCAGGGGGTAATTCCACGGCGTTATGGCGGCAACAACACCCACGGGCTCATGGCTGATCAGACCCAGGGTGTCGCCACCGGTTGGTGCGATCTCGCCGTAGACCTTATCGATGGATTCGGCGGTCCAACGGAAGCAATCAATGGAATCCGGAAGGTCGATATTCACCATTTCGGAGATGGACTTACCCATGTCCAGGGTATCGGTGACCGCTAGTTCATCGCGATGCTGGTCCATCAGGTCGGCCAGGCGCAGAAGCACTTCTTTTCGCTCTTTCGGTGATTTTGTTGACCACACGCCGGATTCAAAAGCCTTGCGTGCGAAGGCCACTGCCAGATCGACATCTGCCTGATCGCAACTGGCAACGTCCGCCAGGGTCTGTTCAGTGGCCGGATTCACGGACGCAAAGGTCTCGCCGGAAACTGCCGGCTGGAAGCGGCCGCCGATGTACGCCTGATTCCGGAATGTGATCTGCTGGCTCAGTGTCTGCCACTCGGCTTTGGTCTTCATGGAACGCTCCCTGCAAGCAAATGGGTTATTCGCCAAGGCTAGCGTTCTGGTTCGGGAGGGGCCATATCCCCCAGGGGGTACGCCACGCCAGGGAAACGGCTTCGACCTCTCTTTTCAGTGTGGGTCTGTCTGTGTCAGTTGAGTCAGCATTTCAAGAAAAAGATCCCGGGCCCGGTTCCCACGGCCGTGGGTTCGGGTAATTGCGGCAATTTCCAGAGAGTAATGCTTGGTTTCCGGAATGAGTGCCTTTAACTCGCCATTGGCAACCTGGTTCTCTACGTATGCGTCCGGCATGAAACCGATGTAGGCGCCGGACAGGATCATGGCCAGGCGTGCCTCGTAAAAATAGGAAATGGCTGCCTTATTCATGTCGGCCAGTTGGCTGCCTACCTCCGGGCTGGTGTGAATGCCGGCATGGACCACCTTGCTGGCGAGAACTTTGTCCCGCAAGTCCTTTGAGGGCACCACATCAAACAGTGGGTGCGTTCGACTGCAATAGAGGTGGAAGTGATCTGCGTACAGCGTTGCGTAATTCAGGCCGGACAGTTGCCGGTGGAACGGGATCAGTCCGATATCCGCCTCGCCATTCAGTACCATGCGCTCAATATCGTTTAGCGCCTTAACGTCCAGAAGCACATTCACTTCCGGTGCGGCTGCGGAGAAACTGGCGATGGCTTCTGGCAGCCGGGATTGGGGCTCCATGCAGACGGCGTCGCTGGCGATGACGCGCAGATCCCCGGTCAGGCGAACGTGTAGTGCATTCACGCCCGAGCGAAACCCTTCAAGCGCGGAGAACAGCCCCTTCATCAGTTCGTAGACTTCAATGCCCTCCTCCGTCAGGGAGAATCCGCCACGTCCCCGGCGGCACAGTTTAAGGTCCAGGCGTTCCTCCAGGTTGGCAATGTGGGTACTGATGGTAGAGCGCCCGATGCTCAATTCACTTTCCGCCGCCGAGAAACCGCCGCTTTCTACCACCGCCTCGAACACCTTGAGTAATCGGATCTCGTAATCACCGACTTGCCCCAGGCTGACCTTCAGGTCCTTCTTCATTGTTTGATCGCTCTCAACGTTAACGCCTAATCATCCAGATTTATCACACAAAGTGTCCGGTTTACCATCCTTCCAACGGCATACACCCAGATTTTTAGCCTTTTAAGGAGCGATTGATGACACTAAAACTGAACGAGCCCGATCTGTTTCGGGATCGCGCCTACATTAATGGTGAATGGGTAGGCGCAGCGAAAGCCCATAGCTTTCCCATCTTCAATCCCAGCACCGGCGCCACCCTGGCCCAGGTTCCCGACCTTGGCGGCGACGAAACCCGTGCCGCGATCGACGCGGCTGAAGCGGCAATGCCTGCTTGGCAGGCGCTGACGGCGAAAGAACGCGCTGGGCGTTTGCGTGCCTGGTTCAACCTGATCATGGAGCACCAGGACGACCTGGCGCACATCATGACCAGCGAACAAGGCAAGCCGTTTGCGGAAGCGAAGGGTGAAGTTGCCTATGGCGCCTCGTTCGTTGAGTGGTTCGCGGAAGAAGCCAAACGCATCTACGGCGATGTGATTCCGGCTCACGGCCCGGACAAACGCTTGGTGACCATCAAACAGCCGATTGGCGTGGTGGCGGCAATCACCCCCTGGAACTTCCCCATCGCCATGATCACGCGCAAAGTGGCGCCTGCCCTGGCCGCAGGTTGCACTGTGGTGATCAAACCGGGCGAGGATACTCCTTTGTGTGCCCTGGCTCTGGCCGAACTCAGCCAGCGGGCAGGTATTCCAGCCGGCGTAATGAATGTGGTGACCACCCTGCAGGCGCCGGAAGTAGGCCGGACCCTGTGTGACGATTCCCGCGTTCGCAAGCTGTCGTTCACCGGCTCAACTCCGGTCGGGAAGCTGCTGATGCGCCAGTGTGCCGATACCGTTAAGAAGGTATCGCTGGAACTGGGCGGCAATGCCCCGTTCATCGTGTTTGATGATGCCGATATTGATGCGGCCATTACCGGCCTGATGGCGTCCAAATTCCGGAACGCTGGGCAAACCTGCGTCTGCACCAATCGCATTCTGGTTCAGGATGGCATTCACGATGCGTTCGTTGAAAAGCTGAACGCAGCGGTCGCGGCGTTGACTGTTGGTGACGGATTCCGGGATGGGGTCACCATCGGCCCGCTGATCAACGACAAGGCGGTGGCCAAGGTTCGCGACCTGGTCGACGATGCCGTGTCTTCCGGCGCCCGGGTCTCTCAGGAGCACACCAGTACCCCCGACAACCCCAACTTCTATCCGCCTACCGTGGTAACCGGCGTAAAGCCATCCATGCGTATCGCGCAGGAGGAGATTTTTGGCCCGGTCGCCACGGTATTCCGCTTTTCCGAGGAGTCTGAAGCGATCGCCCTGGCCAACGACACCCCGTTTGGTCTGGCGGCCTATTTCTATAGCCGGGATATCGGCCGCGTCTGGCGGGTTGCCGAGGCGCTCGAATACGGCATGGTCGGCATCAACGAAGGCCTGATCTCTAACGAAGTGGCGCCGTTTGGCGGCATCAAGGAGTCCGGTATCGGCCGTGAGGGCTCTCGCTACGGCATCGATGACTTCGTGGAAATCAAATATCTGTGCATGGGCGGCATTCGCTGACCCGCCATTTACAAACAAGGAGACACGCTCATGTCCAATCAATCACTTCATCAGCGCCGTTCTGCTGCCATGGCACAAGGCCAGGGTGCGCTTCATCCGGTTTACGTCGACAAAGCCCGTAACGCCGAAATCTGGGACGTTGAAGGCAAGCGTTTCATTGATCTCGGTGCCGGCATTGCGGTTAACAATACCGGGCATAGCCATCCTCGCATTCAGGCGGCCGTGCAGGCTCAACTCGAGCGCTTTAGCCATACCTGCCTGATGGTGACTCCCTACGAGTCCGCGGTGGATCTGGCAGAAAAGCTCAACGACCTTGCCCCCGGCACTACCCCAAAAAAGAGCATCTTCGTTACCTCCGGTGCCGAAGCCGTGGAAAACTGCGTCAAGATTGCCCGCTCCTACACCGGTCGCTCCGGTGTGATTGCCTTTAAAGGCGGTTTTCACGGGCGCACCAACCTCACCATGGGGCTCACCGGTAAGGTGAAGCCGTACAAGGCGGGATTCGGTCCATTCCCGGCTGAAATCTTCCACGCGCCCTACCCGAACGCCTATCACGGAGTCTCGGTTGAGGAGTCACTGGCCGCGCTGGACGACCTGTTCCTGTGCGACATCGAACCGAATCGCGTTGCTGCCATCATCATCGAGCCGGTTCAGGGCGAAGGTGGTTTCTATCCGGCGCCTGCGGAGTTCATGCAGGCACTGCGTGACTGCTGCGACAAGCACGGTATTCTGCTCATCGCAGACGAAATCCAGACCGGTTTCGCCCGTACCGGCCGCATGTTCGCGACCGAATACTCTGGCATTGAGCCGGACCTGATGACCATGGCAAAAGGTATTGCCGGAGGCTTCCCGATTGCGGCCGTGGTTGGCAAGGCTGACATCATGGATCACCCCGGCCCGGGGGGCCTGGGCGGCACCTACGGTGGTTCCCCCATCGGCTGTGCTGCAGCGCTGACGGTGCTGGACGTAATCGAGGAAGAAAACCTGTGCGAGCGTGCCGTGGCGATTGGCGAGCGTATGACGGCGCGTCTGCGCAAGCTGCAGGAACGCTTCCCGGCCCGCATTGGGGATGTTCGTAACCTGGGCGCGATGATTGCCATGGAATTGGTGGTGGATGGTAACGTCAATTGTCCGGACCCGGAATTGACCAAAGCCCTCATCACTGAGGCCGGGCAAAACGGGCTGATCCTGCTTTCCTGCGGCATTCGTGGCAACGTTGTGCGCTTTCTGCCGGCGTTGACCATCAGCGATGAGTTGATCGATGAGAGTATGGATATTCTCGATCGCTGTTTTGCGGCCCTGAGCTGAACAGCCTCGGGCTAACAAGAACGCCACCCTACGGGGTGGCGTTCTTGTTTCCGGAACCGATTTTTGACCTTCCGTCCCAAAATATACCCTGGGGGGTATATAGGCGTTTCCACGGATCTCGTACCGTTAGAGGCATTGTAAGACCTCTAACTCAAGCGACTTCGGGAGCGACCTCGTGCCTATAACGACACACACTTCTTCCTATTACGCGGCATCTGCCAATGATAAGCAGTTGCGTCCTGCCCTGAAGGAACACATCAAATCCGACGTCTGCATTATTGGTGCAGGCTATACCGGCATGTCGACTGCCCTGCACCTCGCTGAGGCTGGCTACAAAGTCACCGTGCTGGAAGCAAGCCGGATCGGCTTTGGTGCGTCTGGCCGCAACGGTGGCCAGATCGTTAACAGCTACAGCCGTGATATCGACTTTATCGAACAGCATTACGGTGACGAGGTTGGCAAGCATATGGGGCAGATGGCGTTTGAAGGTGGCCGAATCCTGCGGCGCTTCGTTCGCGATTACAACATCCAGTGCGACCTCAAGGAAGGCGGCATTTTCGCGGCCTGCAATCGCCGCCAGTTCAATGAACTGCAAGAGAAGAAAGCGCTCTGGGAAGCCCATGGCCATCAGGGCCTGGAGTTGCTGGACAGCAACAAGACGATGGAACACATCGGTTCCGATCGCTACACCGGCGCTCTTATTGATCACACCGGCGGTCACTTCCACCCGCTGAATCTCGTGCTCGGCGAGGCTGCCGCCCTCGAATCCCTCGGTGGCACCATCTACGAAGGCAGTCCTGCAATCAGTATAGAAGAAGGCGCCATGGCGGTCGTGAAGACCGAACACGGGAGCGTTACCGCAGATTTCGTGCTGGTTGCTGGCAATGCCTACCTGAACGGCCTGTTGCCGAAGCTGGAATCCAAGGCCATTCCGTGTGGTACTCAGGTTATTGCCACGGAGCCGCTTTCTGAAGACGTTCAAAAGCGCCTATTGCCGAAAGACAACTGTGTGGAAGACTGCAACTACCTGCTGGATTACTATCGCCTGTCTGGCGACGGTCGCCTGATCTACGGTGGCGGCGTGACCTACGGCGCCCGTGAGCCCTCCAAGATCGAATCCCTAATTGTTCCCAACATGCTCAAGACCTTCCCGGAACTTAAGGGCACCAAGGTGGATTTCGCCTGGACTGGCAACTTCCTGCTTACCCTGATGCGCCTGCCGCAGTTCGGACGCATTGGTAGCAATGTCTACTACGCCCAGGGCTACAGCGGCCACGGCGTGACCTGCTCGCACCTGGCAGGAAAGGTGATCAGTGACGCGATGCGCGGCCAGGCCGAGCGCTTCGACGTGTTCTCCAGCCTGCCCCAGCCCAGCTTCCCTGGCGGCCGACTGTTCCGGATTCCTTTCACGGCCATGGGCGCCTGGTACTACAACCTGCGCGACCAGCTTGGTGTTTAAGCAAGTTAAGTAAGAGACAGGCCGCAAAGAGCCTGCTGCACAACAATGACCTGTAGTTACCGCGGCGAGAAATCGCCGCAATTCCAAAAAAAAGTAGACGATGGGTACGATAATGACACATGACACTTCGCAAACAATGGGTGACTACCCTTCTATGGAAGACCAGGCTCGGGAAACCAGAGAACGGGGCCCTCTTTTCTCCATTGCCGTATACGGCGCCATCATGGCAGGGTTTGCTTACCTCTCCTCGCAGTATACCGATGGGCAATCCTATGGGTTTGTAAGCCTGTTGCCTTCTTTGTTGATCGTGTTGGTCGCGATCAAGACCAAAAAGCCGCTCGAATCAATTTTTGCCGGCATCATTGCCGGCCTGCTCCTGCTTGAGCCGACCACCCTGATCACCAGCCTTGGCGACCTGTCCATGGGCGTGGTTCAGAACGAGACCATCGCCTGGATTGTGCTGGTTTGCGGCATGATGGGCGGTTTGATCAACATCCTGGAGCGTGGCGGCAGTGTCCTCAGTTTTGGTGAGTTCCTGGCCAGGCGGGTGAAAACCAAGCGTGGCACCATGCTGACGACCTCCTTCCTCGGCCTGGCGGTGTTCATTGATGACTACCTGAACTCCCTGGCGGTGTCCGCTTCCATGAAGAATCTGACCGACCGCTTTGGCATTTCCCGCGAGAAGCTGGCGTTTCTGGTGGATTCTACGGCGGCCCCGGTTTGTATCCTTGTTCCGCTGTCCACCTGGGCTGTGTACTTCGGTGCCCTGCTTGAGGAAAATGGAGCGGTTGCTGAAGGCCAGGGCATGTCCCTCTACATCGAGTCCATCCCTTACATGGCGTATGGCTGGGCCGCGCTGATTGTGGTGCTGCTGGTTGCATCCGGCAAGCTCAAAGACCTGGGCGCCATGAAACAGGCGGAACTGCGGGCCCAAAAAGGCCAGCCGGTTCCGGATGGCGTAGAGTCCATTGGCTTTGACACCTCGCACGTTAAGCGCCCGCCGGTCATGGTTGGCATGATGAACTTCATCCTGCCGATGGCGGTACTGGTTTCAGCCAGCATCTACTACGAGATTGACCTGCTTCTGGGTGCACTGGTGGCTTCCGGTTTCACCATGGTGCTGTACTTCTGGCAGCGACTGATGAGCTTCGGTCAGCTGGCCGATGCCATGCTGGATGGTTTCAAGGTGATGCTGCATCCGATCGCCGTGGTTGCCGCCGGCTTCATGATCAAGGAAATCAACGACCAGCTGGGCATGACCACCTACATCATCGAAACCATTACCCCATACCTGTCTCCGGAACTGATGCCGGCGCTGGTGTTCGTCACCATGGCTGCTGTGGTATTTGCCACCGGTTCAAGCTGGGGTGTGTTCGTGGTATCCCTGCCCATCGTAATTCCGATGGCGGTAGCGATGGATGTCTCCATGCCGCTGACCGTAGGCGCCCTGCTTTCGGCCTCTGCGTTCGGTAGCCATGCCTGCTTCTTCAGTGACTCAACGGTTCTGTCGTCTACCGGTTCCGGCTGTACCCCGATGCAGCACGCCCTGACCCAGATCCCGTACGCCCTGATCGGCGCGGCACTGGCGTTTATCTCTCTGATTGTCCTTGGCTACGCAGTCTCCTGATCACTAGCCCTTTTGCCAGGTGGAGCACTGCTCTGCCTGGCAAACTCTCTCCTTTTTCCCTACCGAGCTAAGCGGGAAGCACCGCTTGGTTCCCAGAATTCGTTGCATGGCTCAGCAGCATAAGCCCGACAAAAAATAAGAGCAGCTTGCTCAATTTCCTCTGCCGCACAACGCCGTATTCGCATATTGCTCCTTCTTTGGAAAGATATATCGCCTTGGCTTTGCGGCGCACCGAAGCGCCAGCGAAGGTGCGTCCGACAACAGCCACTGGTTATGTGGCACGTGAACGATTCCGTCGAGCTACTCCTCGTGACTCCGCGTAAAGTCGTCCACTTCATCGTATACGGTCACGGAAATCCGCTCACCTATCTCCCGCATTCCCTTCATCTCGGACGGATTATCCGCCACCCAGAAGGCCTTCCAGTTCTCTACTGAATCCCACTTTGCCACTGTCAGAATTTCAGTCGGATCTTCTGGGCTGCGAAGCATAAAACTTCCCAACGCTCCCGCCACAGTCTCATGTATATGATTCGTGGTGCGGCTCCACACCTCTTGGAAGTTCGCAAAGTCGTCTTCCTTTACTTTCCAACGGTAAACTACTCGAATCACCTTACCTCCTTCTCACATAACGCCCGCAGCACGGGCAAGTTTGCAGCGCAGCGAAAAACTTGTACCAGTGCCTGCGATTGTCAGGCATTTGTACGCAAAAAATCACCATCGATAATAAGTAGATGAGCTCCGTTTTCAGTGTTTGAGCGGTGGGAGCTCAAATCGTCCGATACGATGTACGACATCCCTTCCCGCAATACCGATCTCGAGCCATCCTTCAATTCGTTGGTAACTTCACCTTTGTGCTCGGTCCTCGGAACACTTGCCCAGTCAATGGTCTGAAATGGGATAGCTTGTTTTTTCATTGTCTGTCCAAATTGATTGTTGGTGCCTAACAGCAATTAGGTGGCCCGCTGCATCATTGCACACCGCTGACTGCATCATGACTACGCAATCTCACAGCAACAACGCACCAATGATCACTTTATAAAACAACAGCGTAGCCAGTCAGCAAGCACTTCGCTATGGAATCATCTGGCGTCCATGTTGTGCTCTCGCAATCGTACTGAACAAACCAGACAGACTGCCGCACTCGCCGACAATACTGATCGGTTTCCGCCCCGAGCCGTCGACGCATGGCGCTCTCGTCAATCGCGATGAGCAACCGGCGCCCAGGTTTCCGCCCACGTATGGTTGGCACTTTCGCCCCGGGCAGCCAGTGCGTCGTTCAGAAAATCGATGAACACCCGAACCTTGGCGGGCAGGTAATCACGTTTGGGGTAAATAGCGAAGACACCGCTGCCCGGATCCGGGGGGCGGAAATAGGGGTATAGCGACACCAGGGCACCACAGTCCAGTCCTTCCTTGGCGAGGAAGTGAGGCAACTGGGCAAAGCCGAGACCGTCGACGCACATGTACGCCATGGCTTCACCATCATCCGTGAGATAGCGGCGCTCCAGCTCATAGGGCTGATACTCCCCTGACTCGTCGGGCAGGAAGATCGGCTGTAGCTGCTGGGTTTCCTTGATGCGAAAACCAATCCAGGGGTGCGAGTGAAAGTCTTCGCGACGACGGGGCGTGCCGTACTCCTCCAGATACCGGGGCGACGCGCAGACCAGGAAATCCATCGGGCTGAGGCGTCGGGCCACCAGACGGCTGTCCTTTACATAGCCGGTTCGCAGTGCCACATCGATGTCGTTGTCGATGATATCCACATGCAGGTCATTAATTTCGAGCTCCAGACGGATGTCCGGATACTGAAGGCAAAACGCCCGCAACAAGGGGCGCAGATAGAGGTGGCCGTAGCAGACGGCGGAACTGATGCGCAGAGTGCCGCTGGGTGAGCGGTTGATCTGCTTGAGCTCCGCTTCACAACTGGAGAGGTCCTGCATCATCTTGCGTACGGTGTTGGCGTAACGCTCACCGGCGGTGGTAATCCGCAGTTGCCGGGTTGAACGCTGGAAGAGCGTCAGCCCCAACTGGGCCTCCAGGCGCCCAATGGCCTTGCTGACGGTGGACGGGTCGCTGCCACACAACCTGGCTGCCGCCGCGAAACTGCCGCCATCACAGGTGGCGATAAAGATTTCCAGTGACCGTAACTTGTCCATCAGCCCAGTATAGCAACAAAGAATCATGAACAATATTCACGACTGTTTGGGATGACAGGCCGATTTTCCCGAATTTTCAGGTGCCTAGAATTCGTTAACCAACCACGCACATGTCTGGGGAAAACCGTTGAAACACCATGATCCAAATCCCATAGCCACCACCGGCACCCTGGCCTATTGCCTTCTGGCGTTTGTTGCCATGGCAGGCCTTGCCTACATCAACTTCCTGCCCGGAGTCGTTAACGCGCTCGCGGGAAACATCGGATTCAGTGACGCCCAGGCCGGGCAGATCGTTGCGCTCAACGGTTACGGCGGCTTGCTGGGCAGTGCCATTGCGATTGCCCTGATACGCCGGGTGCAATGGCAATACGCCATGCTGATCTTCCTGACCCTACTGGCCATGGTTGACCTGGCCACCGCCTGGGTGGAGCCCTACCCGTTGCTGCTCGGCTGGCGCTTTAGCGCCGGCGTGCTGGGCGGGCTCTGTGTCGGCATTGGGCTTGCGGTGCTGGCGCGATTGAACGACCCCGACCGGGCATTCGGCCTGTTGATGTTCGTCCAGTTCAGCCTGGGCTCCGTGGTTATCTATCTGCTGCCGGGACTGGAAACCGTCCTTGGCCCCCACGCCGTGTTCTACGTGATGGCTACCCTGGCTGCCCTGAGCCTGATTTTCCTTCCGTTCCTGCCCACCCTGCGGCTCGGTAGCCGTCCAGCCGAACCATCCACCCCCTTGCCTGCCAACACGACGCTCCTGCTGCTGGCCATCCTCGGCTATCAGGTGGCGGCCAGCGGGATCTGGGCCTACGTGGGGCTGATCGGCCGTGATGCGGGCATGGCGGCCGAACCGGTCAGCCAGTACATCGCCGCGACCGGCTTGCTGGGGCTGTTGGGCGCCATGCTGCCGGTGATCAGTGGCAAGCGCTTTGGCCGCCTGTTCTGGGTGACCACCGGTCTGGCCATGTCGATGGTTGCCGTCGTTCTGCTGGACTACGCCCAGCACACCGTCCTCTATGTGGCGGCGATGGCCCTGCTGTTCTTCGCATGGCCCGCGGTGCAATCGTTCCTGCTCGCGGTTACCGCAGACATGGACCGCACCGGGCGACTCTCGGCCATGGCCGGCCTCACCGCCTACGTCGGACTGGCGTCCGGTCCCCTGCTCGCCGCCAGCCTGCTCGAGCGCGACAGCTTTTCGGTCATGCTCTACAGCTGTGCAGGCATTTTCTTCATGAGCTTTGTGCTGCTGTTACGGCCCGTTCAGGCCCAGGACGCTCCGGTAAGCGCCGTATCGCTGTCGCAATAGTCGGTCACAACCCGACACCCTGATTCGTCATTACTTACATCAACCCCTACGTCACAGAAGGTAGCAACATGATTCGATATCTCTTGAACAAGATGCTGATGGCCATGCACCGGCGATACGACTATGACGTTCGCTACTTGCAGGAGATCCTGCAGACCGACCTACCAGCGTTCCTGAAATACCTGGGCTTTCAGATGATGGCGGTCCATTCAGCGAAAGTCCCTGCGGAACCCCTGTTTGCCGCCAGGGTAAGGGCGATCATCTGGGACGATTGCGGCCCCTGCACGCAACTGGTGGTCAACATGGCGCTGGAAGCAAAGGTGAGCCCGGATCGGGTTCGTGCCATGGTGGACATGGATCTGGACAGCCTGCCGGAAAGCACCGCCCTGGTGGCTCGCTTTACCGAGCTGGTGCTGGCCCATAACCCGGAAGCGGACGAGTTGCGGGAGCAGATCCGCGCCCTGTGGGGCAGCAAAGGCCTGATCTCCATCGCCTATAGCATCAGTTCGTCCCGGGTCTACCCGGCACTGAAATACACCCTCGGGTACGGACACGCCTGCAGCCGTGTCCAGGTCAACGACCACACCCTGGTCCCCACCCGCTCAGCGGAGGCGAAACATGGCTAAACAACTGATTACCGTAACAGCGTTCATCATCGGGCTGGCCCTGTTCGCCAACGGCGTGTTCATGCTGGTGGCGCCCGAAGCCTGGTATTGGACCGTGCCTGGCGTACCGGTTCGGGGATCGTTCAATCAGCACTTTGTGCGGGACATTGGCATCCAGTACCTGCTGATGGGCGTGGCTTTCGCTTATGGTGCCCGCAACAGCCAGCATCGGCTGCTGCTGTGGGCGCTACCCACCACCTGGCTGGTCGGCCACGCGATCTTCCATGTCCTGGAAGTCGCCGTGGGCCTGTGCGGGCCTGAATACCTGCTGGTGGACTTTGCGGGGGTGACCTTGCCTGCACTGATCAGTCTGGGCCTGGTTTATGGTCACTATCGAGTGGGACGAGGAGCCAACCTGGCTCTCAGCGACGCGGTTAATGCCCCTGTTCACCCTGAGGCCATCTGAGGAAAGAGGCCAGCAAGAGCTTGGAATAGAGACGATGCAAGCCACCAAGCGCATGAAACGCCAGACCAAACTTACTGTCTGACCGGTGCTCGACGACCCATGCCGAAAAGTTGCGGGTTTCGTCACGTGCAAGTTGCCGGGCCTGGTCGTCAGTCGATGGAAATCCCAATGTCTTCGACAACAACCAGAGCTCGACTTTGAAAAGCCGCGTTGTGTAAAAGGCCTCCACCAGCTCCGACAAGTTGACGGCTCACGGCACCGTCATCGTGTAGCAATCGGTGAAAGCGCCGTCAGATTGGTAGGCGCCAAGATAGGAATTTTCCGGCACGGTGGATGGCGCTGGCACGAACTACACCTTCTTGACGAACTTGGCGGTCACCATCATTTCGCCCACTCCGGGAAGTTTGCAGTCGAGCTCATGATCCTTTCCTTCCACGATTCGTCTTATGGCGGTCTTGGTCCCAATCTTGAGCACTTGCGAGCTGCCTTTCACCTTGAGGTCCTTAATCAGGGTTACCTGATCGCCTGCTTCCAGAACCGTGCCGTTGGCATCCCTGACAACGAAGGTGTCTTCGGCCGTTACCTCCGATGGATTCCACTCGTGACCACACTCGGGGCAAACAAGGTTTGGTTGATCTTCATAGACATACTCGGAATTGCATTTTGGACACGGGGGATACGACATGATCGTTGTTACTCTGGATTCTGATGATTGAATGGCTGGGGCTTCGTCTGCGGGACGTTGCGCTTATACCTGGCGGCGAAGCAGTAACCGGTGTCGCGCCGCCAGCCCCGGAACGAGCTACATCTGCCGGTTCTGCGACGCCCAGTCTTCGCGGGTCATTCGATAGAGCCGCACCAGTCGGTTATGAAATTCCTGCACGGTGTAGTCTCCGAATCCTGCCTTCTCAGTCACCCTGACGGAATCGGTATGCTCCGGCTCAATGATAACAACGACCGACTCACAGTGTTTTTGATCGAAGGCATACCGCATCACACCTTTGACCGCTTCGGTGGCCAACCCCTGATGCCAGAATCTGCGCGCCAGGCGATAGCCCAGATTGACTTCCTCAACGTCGCCGACCAGCTCAGGCCCAACGCCACAGAAGCCAACAAGATCGCCTGATCCCCTCTCGGACAACGCCCAGGGGCCGATGCCGTGGGATGAGTAACACTCGATGCACCAGTTTATAAATTTGCGGATAGCTTCCTCGTCGCACACTCCCCGAACGGAGTATTTCATGACGTCCGGGTCGCTCAGAATGTCAGTAAGCACGGGAACGTCCTGGTGGGATAGCTGCCTGGCAATCAGCCTTTGTGTTTCAAACAATTGCACTGAATTCTCCCTGTGCATAATGCCTCGCTGATGCGCCGATGTGGCAGTCACTTCAGGCATGAAGGGTTTCATAATCTTCCGGGATCGGTTGCTCTGGCGGAGGCATCCGGTGGGAGCCGAGGGCCGGAACGAACTTAATTGACTTGTTACAGGGCATCAGTCGCTTCCTGAATTTGGCGCTTACGCAGTGCTTCGTATTCTCCGAAAACCTGATGAAAACGATCCTTTCTCACGAAGGGGAACTGGAGATGGTAATGACGGGTAAAGCCCTGCACGTGGCGAGTTTCTTTTCCGTAGATCGGATTCTCGTCACACCACTCATTGTTGAGACCGCGCACAGTAGCTTTGTAGACGCTAATGGTTTGATCTTTGATGTCCACGAAGTAGGTGGCAAAAGCAGCTTTGATCAAGAGATAACCTTTGCATGAAGACTGTTCGACAAACAACGAGTGATCGGTTTGCCCGATCATAATTGGGACATCCTTAAACGTCTCAATTTCACCGAAATTCGTTCTGATCGTCATGCCATAGGCGTCGCAACCCATTCGGAATTCACCGAGAGGATTGAGTTCAATATGCTCGACTACCGCTTCCCTTCTCATGATCTGCTTTGCAAGTCCCTGTAACGCCCGCATCAGCGGCGCGGCGCTGCCGCGTCCGACTGCATGCGTTTGTTAGCGTCAATACCTAACTTCATTGACCTTATACACTCGGCTAGGCGAACCAAACACATCTATAAGCTGCTGCTCTGTAATTGGCAATGTATAAAAGTCATTTCCATTTGGAGTTCCGATAACCGGATACTCACGACCTCCGGAACAGTGAGAGCATATTCCTATAGATTTAAACCGACCATCGTCAAATGTGATATGGAAACCGCCACCCACATAGGTCTGATATTCTGTTACTTTTTTCTTCAAATGCTCCGGCCATTGTGATGGGGGTATAAACCGCGGCAAATACCTGGCAACTGACTCTGGTTTCACTTCTGATAGCAATATGGGAGGCGCATCTGGTGTCAATTTCACTAATACTTTCATTATCTTAGCGTCAGTCACCCTGCCAATTTCTATAAATAGTGTGTAATAAAGAGTCTCAGGAGCGTCATTAAGATGTTCTCCATGGGCGACTAAAGCGTCTTTCTCAAAGCGGGAAACATTGGCACATCCTGCCAAAATGCCTGTTAATAAAGCTACCATCCAAATCCGACGCATATACCTACTCGCTAACGCCAGCCAGCATGCGCGGCTACGGAATGGAGGCGAAGCCACAATGCAGTGGGCGTCGCGTGCCTGGCCTTGTTAGTTTCTTTGCAGATGCTCACTTAATTGCATCACCCGAAACCGACTCAAAGCCTCCCCAGAACCCTTTGTGCGCCCGCACAAAATCTCCTGAAATAAGTTTGAAATTAACGATGTATGTGTCATACGCATAAGGAGAGCTCCCAGTCGAGTGACGAGAACTTTCATCAACAAAACCAAGCCGCAGACGACTTTTTTGAAGATCGTTGTCTAATACTGAGATGTCGAGATCGTAAAACACCAGATCATCCGGAGCGACGTTCGGGTACTCCTTCTGAATATGGACAATTGCGGCAGCTTTGAAGTCATCTACCTTGATTCCCTCGATTGCCTGCACGCCAAACGCCCATACGCATCCCAAAAACAGAACCAAAAACCTCATGACATACTCCTTAAAAACTAACGCTGAGCTAAGCGGCGCCACGTCAGTGGCGTCCGGCGGCCATCGGCCGCGAACTGCTGCGCCTTGTTATAAATTACTCAACGTACTTGTCGTACGCCCGTTCTTCGCAGAGTGCATGCCACACCTCTTGCGGAATTAGCTTGCTCGCCCAACCGTAGTAGCCCCACGTTTTAGTGAGATCTTCTTGCCAACAATCGTCGCAGATCAAGGAATGATAATGAACGTGGCCCGCCATGATATCCAGATAGATCTCGTGGAGACTCTTCGGGTTGTTGCAATAGCATTTGAACTTCTTATCTCGAGTTCTATCGGTGAGAGGGCCAACTAGCCTCTGGTAAATGAGGGGGTAGTTTTTCTTCAACCGTTGATGAACCGCATCCAGGACATCAACCCTGCCTCTCTCGAGAGCGTTGTCACGGAGACGTAACAGCTCCTTTTCGGAGTCATATCGCCCTTGGTGGATTCTGGATACGAGGCCCGTCATTGGACTACCTCAATTTATAACGCCAGCAATAAACGGCGCCCTGACAAGGGCGTCCGGTGGAGGCCAAAAGGCCGGAACGAATTTAATTGCCTTGTTAAATACTGCAGACAAGAAAACTCCATCCGCTCAATAACGCGCCAAGACAGAAAGCGACGTAGGAACCACCGCAGGTCCGTATTGCCCAACGCTTTTGCCACTGTTTATCGTTGTGCTTTTCTTTTTCGTTGATCTGGCGCATGAACTCGTTTTGAGTGAGATAGGCTAAGAAAGTGGCAACTGCGTCCAAGAAAACTCCAGAAGCGAAGGCAAAAAGCCCGAAAACGATTAGCTTGCTGCCGCTGGAGCTCACATTACCAATGAAGGTCAGCAAAGCAATGCATGCCCCTCCATTCACCAAGATGGCGCTTTTCAATGCTAGCTCAGCCATGCTGATTACAGAGCGAAAATGCTCGAAAGCATGTAACTGCTGTAGCTCGGCGATTTTCACTTTTGTTTCATCTTCCATGGGTAACTCTGGTATTTAACGTTATAATCAGCCGCCGTTTTCAAGCGGTCGGCTGAATTAACTTGTTAAATTTAAACTTATTAGCCACGTATTTGGCTGAGTTTTCGATATAAGGAAAAACGGTGCTATCATTAATATTCAGATAGTCAAGCTCTCCCAAAATATAATTTTTATTAGTCACAGATATTCTCGTAACCGTTATCTCAGACGTCCCATCTTCATCAAATATCGAATCCAGGCCAAACAACAGAAATGCGCCAGATTGCGAGGAAATTCTGTCGTTACTTTGTTTTCCTTTGACGCATAAAATCTTGCGCAGATCGTCGGGGATTATAGCGGCCTCAAAAAATGGTTTTTCTTCTTTGATAAAGTGAAGAAGACGTCTCACTGGTCGCTGATCATTGAACCCTTCTTCCTTAAAGCTTATTTCATCTTTCTCAGACTGAGGAAGTCTAGCAAGGTTGGCGATACAGCTTGCCACATCTGAATCGAAATACTTAACGTCTTTTCTTTTCACGGAGAATATAATGACCTCTCCATCTTCGTTGCCTGATGATTTGCACGCGAAATAAAGGGCTATCAAGGGATTTGAAGTTATATCGAGCAACCGTGTTGGCAATGAGTAGTGCTGCATCCTTACAAGGCTATCGAGAGTATATTTATCTGTTTGAAAGTCAGCAGAGTTTGAAACCAAAAGCTCTCTGTACAATAAATGCTCACTATCCTTGTAAAGATAGTTACCCTCTTCATCCCTGCGAAACAATGAGGGCTCTAGTTTGTATTTTTTCTTGTTGGAATGGCCTCGATAAAATACTTCACGGTCATCGCCCTGATCGATGCCAAATACCTTGCCAATAAACTCCTGGACCGTACTGATAGCCGGATTTAAAGGTTCCTCCGGGACCGGACGTTCTTGTATATCAGCGGTTCTGCCAAGATCACCTTCGAGAATGCCTCGGTCACTTAGCCTGCCAAAGAGGTCTTCATCTTTGACAGCCCAGTGTGTTCTATTCATCTCCCATCCGCGTATATCTAAAAGCGGCGCGATAGGCTGAATCTGATCAAAAGGTATTGGTTCTATATCCTTATCAAACTCGAATTCAATAAGAATATTTCTTCTGCGTAGTTTTATAGATGTGATATACCCAATACGGATATCTGAATCTTCACCTTCGTACGCAAAAAGACAGGGGTAGCTTTTGAGGTTTTCAATGTGTGTTGGACTTAAGTCCTTAAGAGCTTCAGCAACCTCTTCATTGGTGTACTCAAGAAAACGGCTTCTGTCATATTCATAGAAGCCTTCATCCCAAGCTCCTTCCATAGCTGTCACAAGCAGATTGTACATGAGCCCCTCTAATTATTAATTTAACGCCCGCGTAACGGGCTAGCTTGGCGCGTCAGCGGAAAACCAGTCCCGTTGGCGCTCTGGTTAAATGATTAGGCACCAATTGTCACAGCAGCTAAGCCCGTTCGGTAAAGAACTTCCTCTCCTAGTGCCACTGGGTGGTATGACATCCCTTGAAGCTCTGAGTGGTGCTTTGTAATCGCTACGCCAATTTCACCGGAATACTTGGTTTCAACAACATAGGAGGCAGGGAAAGTGAAATCTATGATTTCGCTTGACGGGAGCGATAACCAGGCATGCAGATGCCGTTTGGATTGAAAACTCGGCGACCTCGACATCTCCAGCAATTGGTCTTCAGTTATTCGCCAGTATTCTTCCCCATGGATATTCATATGGCCAATAGTAAATATCGGCTTAACCCCTATAATCTTTTCGACGTCTTCCAGCAACTCGTAGTGAATAGCCAAACATTTATGCGCAAGTTTAGACGGGGCTGGAGGGCCGTACCGCTCCACCAGAAGAGATGCCAAAGCCTCCATTTTTTCGTCTGTGAGCAACGGGGCCAGCTCAGACTCTGGCAAAGATACACCCGAGGCTCCAAGTTTCTTGGATGTGTTATTTGCATCTTTTAATAAACTAAAATATGAACTCATGATTTCCTTCTTAATTTAACGCTGAGCGCACGGGCGGCCGTTTTATGGCCGTCCGCGTGCCGTGACTTGTTATATCTATTTTGCGACTCGAGTGATGGTTCCCTGCGCAACTGCGACCGTACACTCTCCATCGTCTCCAATCGCTATCACATTGCACTGGCAGACCGCTTGATTCTTGCCTGCTGAAAGTACAGAGGCTGTGGCAAGCAATTTCTTCCCAATAGCTGGGCGCAGATAATTAATTTTGAACTCCGAGGTAACTGAATCTCCTAAAACCGACCCACCGGCATAGGTCAGCGCATTATCTGCCAAGTAGCTAATTACCCCACCGTGAACAAATCCGTGTTGCTGCTTCAGCTGATCACGGACCTTGAGTGAGAGGTTGGCCAGCCCAGGCTCGAAAACTTCTAGTTCGGTTCCCAGTAGAACGCTGAACGGTTGACTCTCTAATATATTCTTCCCGAACTCGAACAGCTCACTCATAATTTGCTTTCCTTGCAGATATAACGCCGGAGCGCACCGGCGCACTTTAGTGCGTCCGAGTGACGCGAATTGTTAGGGCAGGTCTCGTGCATGATCCGTCACTCCGATCAATCCACGGAGACTTTCTGTAAGTTCTCTCTTTATTGCCGGGATCTGATCTAAATCCGCTAGTGCCTTGTCTTGCTTCGCCAACAGTTTTTCAATCTCATTATTCGTCATGTTGCGTCGTGCCATTCGCTTCTCTGATACCCGGTAGTCTCTGACACTATAGAAAACGCCCCTATGAAACTTTTCGAATAAGTTTTCCACTGACTCTGGAATCAAAAGTCTATTCTCGTCAAGGTAGGACAACAGTTCTCGCCAGCGAATAATAAACTCCTCATACTGCTCTCCTTTGTCACCCGCTGCATGAACAGCCGCATCAATCGAGCGTTCAAAGCCCACGATTAGTTGGTAAAGGTTGATTATGACGTTTGCCTGCTTCTCAAAAATTCCACCATAGGAGATCTGCAGCCGGATTCTTTCCTTTTCCAATTCGGAACGGTATGAAGAGATAGAGTGCTCTGACTCCAGTTGCAGTTTATTCTTGAAGGTTTCTACATCCTTGGTCAGGAAGTGAGCGATGATGGACTTACAAAGAAAACCAATCGCTCCGATTGCAACTCCATTTGCAACTGCTGAGGCTATGATGACTTGGTATAGCTCCATAATTCCCTTTCTACCCTAACGCCAATATTCAGCGGCGGCCTTTGCGTAGCGAAGCGGAGAAAAGGCCGTCCGGTGGAGGCTCGCCAGGGCCGGAATGGTATTCCCCCAAATAAATGGACACGCTTCCATCAGTTAGCGCCCTCGAACTCCAGCGGACTCCGGTAGCCAAGGC